>NZ_JAGIQE010000043.1:0-40268 GCF_017815075.1 Burkholderia sp. AcTa6-5
TTGTCGAATTCGTCGGCGAATTCGTCGACCGCGCGCTGCGCGGCGGTTTCGAGCATCTCGACGCGCGACGCGCGTTCCCGGCCGGCGTCGTCGCGGTGCGCGGTGAGATCCGCGCTGCGGCGCTTGCCGATCTCGGTCAGGCGGTGGTTCAGCGCCTCGATCAGCAGCGCGCGGCGTTTCGGGTTGTCGAGCAGGTCGTCCTGCAGATACGGGTTGCGGCGCACGACCCAGATGTCGCCGAGCACTTCATACAGCATCCGTGCCGAGCGGCCCGTGCGGCGCTCGGCGCGCAGTTCGTCGAGCACCGCCCACGCCTCTTCGCCGAGCAGGCGGATCACGATCTCGCGATCCGAGAAGGACGTGTAGTTGTAGGGAATCTCGCGCAAGCGGGGCGCGGGGTCGGCGGCGACGGCGGCGGCCGCGCCATGCGGATCGAAAACTTGTGGTGCGTTCATGTTCGGACGACTCGGAGGGCCGATATCCCGTGCACGGGCGTCGGCAAGCGCGTGGGCGCAATCTTGGGGAAATCTGTTCTGTTACCAGGCGCGCGGCTGTCCTTCATGGGGCCGGAGCGGGCGACTCGCCCCTCCTGGCCGGCGACAGGGCCTGGCGGCACTCGGGACCATCAGCACGATCGCGCGCGGCGCGCATGCCGTTCGGCCGCGGGGCTGGCTGCGCGCGGCGTCGGCTTCAACGGTGCGATCCGTGGGTGCCTCTGCATCTTCCGAATCCTTGATTCAAAACGGAATTCTAACCCATGATCGGGCAGCCCGTGACACGCCGGACAGGTCGTGGGGCTATCGCCGCGAGCCGCGCCGGGCGGGCTTCGGCGCGGTTTCGTCCGACCATTCGCCGTCCGTCCGGTCGGTAACCATGCGGTTAAACGGTAAAGAGCGCCGGCAAAATGCTGCGCCCGGCGGCGCGCATCCGCTGCCTGCACGCACACACGGCCGCCCGCAGCCGCCCGCCCGGCATGCCGCTTGCGTGCGGGCGGACCCTTGGCGCTATCATTGACCCTTTACCGTCTGCATCCGCACTGCACGCGAGCGCCCATGGCATCCCACGATTACCTGAAGAAAATCCTCACCGCGCGCGTCTACGACGTCGCGATCGAGACGGAACTCGAACCGGCCCGCAACCTGTCGGCCCGGCTGCGCAACGCCGTTTACCTGAAGCGCGAGGACAACCAGCCGGTGTTCTCGTTCAAGCTGCGCGGCGCGTACAACAAGATGGCGCACATTCCGACGGACGCGCTCGCGCGCGGCGTGATTACGGCGTCGGCCGGCAACCACGCGCAGGGCGTCGCGTTCTCGGCGGCCCGGATGGGCGTCAAGGCCGTGATCGTCGTGCCGGTCACGACGCCGCAGGTGAAGGTCGACGCGGTGCGCGCGCACGGCGGCCCGAGCGTCGAGGTGATCCAGGCGGGCGAATCGTACAGCGATGCGTACGCGCACGCGGTCAAGGTCCAGCAGGAGCGCGACCTCACGTTCGTCCACCCGTTCGACGATCCGTACGTGATCGCCGGCCAGGGCACGATCGCGATGGAGATCCTGCGTCAGCACCAGGGTCCGATCCACGCGATCTTCGTGCCGATCGGCGGCGGCGGGCTCGCGTCCGGCGTCGCCGCGTACGTGAAGGCGGTGCGCCCGGAGATCAAGGTGATCGGCGTGCAGGCCGAGGATTCGTGCGCGATGGCGCAGTCGCTGGACGCGGGCGAGCGCATCGAGCTGAGCGAAGTCGGCCTGTTCGCGGACGGCACCGCGGTGAAGCTCGTCGGCGAGGAAACCTTCCGGCTGTGCCGCGAATTCCTCGACGGCGTCGTGACGGTCAACACCGACGCGCTATGCGCGGCGATCAAGGACGTGTTCCAGGACACGCGCAGCGTGCTCGAGCCGTCCGGCGCGCTCGCGGTCGCGGGGGCGAAGCTGTACGCGGAACGCGAAGGCATCGAAAACCAGACGCTCGTCGCGGTCACGTCCGGCGCGAACATGAATTTCGACCGGATGCGCTTCGTCGCCGAGCGCGCGGAGGTCGGCGAGGCGCGCGAAGCGGTGTTCGCGGTCACGATCCCCGAGGAACGCGGCAGCTTCAAGCGCTTCTGCTCGCTCGTCGGCGATCGCAACGTCACCGAGTTCAACTACCGGATCGCCGATGCGCAATCCGCGCACATCTTCGTCGGCGTGCAGATCAAGCGCCGCGGCGAATCGGCGGAGATCGCCGCGAACTTCGAGTCGCACGGCTTCAAGAGCGTCGACCTGACGCACGACGAGCTGTCGAAGGAACACATCCGCTACATGGTCGGCGGCCGCTCGCCGCTCGCGCTCGACGAGCGCCTGTTCCGCTTCGAATTCCCGGAACGGCCGGGCGCGCTGATGAAGTTCCTGTCGTCGATGGCGCCGGACTGGAACATCAGCCTGTTCCACTACCGCAACCAGGGCGCGGACTACAGCTCGATCCTCGTCGGGCTGCAGGTGCCGCAGGCCGATCGTGCCGAATTCGAACGCTTCCTCGCGGCGCTCGGCTATCCGTATGTCGAAGAGAGTGCCAACCCGGCTTACCGCCTCTTCCTGTCGTAAAGGCGTCACACGATGAATCCCGAACATTCCCCGCTCGGCAAGGCCACCGTCTACGCGGCGCAGTACGACGCGTCGCTGCTGTTCCCGATCCCGCGCGCCGGCGCGCGCGAGCAGCTCGGCATCACGTCGGCGCTGCCGTTCTTCGGCACCGACATCTGGAACGCGTACGAGCTGTCGTGGCTCAACGCGCGCGGCAAGCCGCAAGTCGCGATCGCGACGTTCTACGTGCCGGCCGAATCGCCGAACATCGTCGAATCGAAGTCGTTCAAGCTGTATCTCGGTTCGTTCGCGCAGTCGAAGTTCGACTCGGTCGACGCGGTGCGCGACATGCTCAAGCGCGACGTATCGGCTGCGTGCGGCGCGAGCGTCTCGGTGCAGCTGGTGTCGGCGCACGATTTCCGCAAGCTGGAGATGGACGAGCTCGACGGACTGTCGCTCGACCGGCTCGACCTCGACACCGACGTGTACGAACCCGATCCGTCGCTGCTGTCGGCCGCCGACGGCGAGAACGAAGCGCCGGTCGAGGAGACGCTCGTGTCCGACCTGCTGCGCTCGAACTGCCCGGTCACGGGGCAGCCCGACTGGGGCAGCGTGCAGATCCACTACGTCGGACCGCAGATCGACCATGCGGGGCTGCTGCGCTACATTATCTCGTTCCGTAATCACACGGGCTTTCACGAGCAGTGCGTCGAGCGGATCTTTCTCGACATCCTGCATGCGTGCAAACCGGTGAAGTTGGCGGTGTATGCGCGTTACACGCGCCGCGGCGGGCTCGATATCAACCCGTTCCGCACGAATTACAACCAGCCGATGCCGGATAACGCGCGAACGGCGCGGCAGTAAATGCGTGAGCTGGCGGACATTTCGGTCCGCCAACACTGCCCGCTTGCGGAAGGCGCGCTTCTCTAATTCGGTGCGAATACGTCGGCCCGGCACTTCGGACAATACAGGTAGATTGTTCGACCATCGGGCAGGGAAATGAAGCCTCGCCTTGCCTGGTCTATCCTCCATTTCGCCGCGCCACCACCTGCCAGACGCGCTTCGCCTTCGGCATAGCAACGCGCGGCGTCCAGGTCATGGCTGTACGCCCGTTCTGTTACGCGGTCCGCACGCTTGAAAAATGCGCTGACATCCGCACGCCGAAGCACGAACGTGCGACACATATCCGCCGTTTCGTCCCCGCTGATGTCAGCCGACCACGCACCGTTCCTGACGATTTCGACTGACTCCGGCACAACGGCGGGTACCGCGCCGCCAGGCGATACCCTATTGGGCAGCGTGCCCGCAGCCGCGCTGTAGCTGAGCGCGAGCGCCAACATCAAAACTGCGATCCGAATCACCATTGCACTCTCGCCGCCTCCGTCCGGTTCTTCCGCGATACTACCGGGTGACGGAAAACCTCTGTCACCGGAACACGTAGCGTTACCGAAAGGGCGTGGATAAGCCATCGCAACGAATCGTTCTGAGCAGCCGGCGCCGCGACGTAGGTTCGTCGATCAGGGTTGGGCTCATTCAGTGGCAGAGCTTCACCGACCAATTCCACGCCAATGCTGTCCGTATTGGACGGGTAACGGTCCGGGACCGCCTTGCGCATCTCCCGCCGGTCTTCCCCACGCGGATCAAAACGGCGAAGTTGCTCCAGTTCGAGGGGCGTGCAACGCATTTCGGCAACGCAGCGCGCCTTGATTCGACCAACATGCCAAGTCTGCTTCTTCAAAGACGCCGTCTGATAAATCGTTCCATCTTTTTCAATCAGAAAATGCGCGCCAGTGGCCGACGCATTCCGATAGCTGCTGAGCGCAGAAGCCGCAGTCGAACCACCTGTTTGATGGACGACAATCCCACTAATCCTCTGCATCGCACCGCGCTCAATTTGGATTTTTCTGGCCCGCACTACGCGCGGAGTCACAACCATCCCACTGGAATCAATCGACAACATCCAATACCCTCCGGTTAGATTACGGCATATCACCCTGACCTTCCCGCCTATCTCTTACGCTCAGCCCTCCGGAAGTCATGCGCACCTGCTCACTCGACTCCTCACGATAGCTCGGTCAGTTGTCGCGCATCCCATTTCCGTTCAACCGCTGCGCGGTACAGCATCGCCAGCGTGATCGGTTCCCGTTCGAGAGCGTGCGGTTTTCGGAGCACCCATCGACGGAACAACGAATAGAAGCCCCCTTCGCCCTCCATCAGGAAATACCGGTGAAAATCGAAGTCGCCGGCATCCACGGAAAAACGCTCGAAAAAGCGACCCATGAAATCGTCGGCTTCGTCGCCGGTCTGGCCAAGATCCTCCCAAAGCCTCGTGGCGGCGAACAACGGCGTCGATTTGCCAAGCCCTACCTCTGCTCTGACGAAGACCTCGATCTCATCCCGTCGCACGTTTTCCATCAAAACACCTTGCCCTCTGGATTGAAAGGCGGTTGTAGCCGGCGAATCGCGCCATGCATCCGCGGCTTGCTGTCGCAGCCCGCTCAGACAGGCGTGTCACGTTGAGGCCCGTCGGAAAAACTTCGTCACACAATGCAAAATTCCGGTGCCGCCCATACCTACTTCAACCGAGTTGTATTGAACGCCCTCGCCCACCCGCTCGCCCTCGCATCGATCTCGCCAAATGCAAAAGGCCGGTGCACGTCCATGCACCGGCCTTGTTGTACAGCTTCCGCCCTCGCCGCGTTACTTCACCGGCGGCTTGTAAGCGATGCAGTCGACCTCGACCTTGCAGTCGATGACCATGCTCGACTGCACGCAGGCCCGCGCCGGCGGGTTCTCGCCGAAGTACGACACGAACACCTTGTTGAACGACGCGAAATCGCGCGCGTCGTCGAGCCACACGCCGCAGCGCACGACGTGCTCGAGGCCGTAGCCGGCTTCCTTCAGGATCGCGATCACGTTCTCGATCGTCTGCTTCGACTGCGTGACGATCCCGCCTTCGACGACCTCGCCGTTCACCATCGGCGTCTGGCCCGACACGTACAGCCAGCCGTCGGCTTCGACCGCGCGTGCAAACGGCATCACCTGGCCGCCGGTCCCCTTCGCTTCGCCCACGCCATATCGCTTCATCGTTTCACTCCTCACATTTCGGTTACGGATGCGCGCGCCGGCTTGGGCACACGCGGAAGATCGGAACACACGCCGCGTTCAGAACGCCGCATCGGCACTCGCCGGCACACGCTCGCCGCGTGCGACGAAACCGCCGGCGCGCTCGCCGGTCGGCTGGCCGTTTTCGTAGGTCAGCACGCCGTTCACCCACACCGCGTCGATCCCGTGCGCGGGCTGTTGCGGCTTCTCGAACGTCGCCGCGTCGATCACGCTCGCCGGATCGAACAGCACGAGATCCGCGTGGTAGCCGACATGCACTTCGCCGCGCTTCGCGATCCCGTAGCGGCGCGCGGACAGCGACGTCATCTTGCGGATCGCCTCCTCGAGCGGCAGCAAGTTGGTCTCGCGTACGTAATGGCCGAGCACGCGCGGAAACGCGCCCCACAGCCGCGGATGCGGCAGCGGATCGTTCGGCAGGCCGTCGGAGCCGACCATCGTCGCCGGATGCGACAGGATCCGGCGCACGTCG
This sequence comes from Burkholderia sp. AcTa6-5, assembly GCF_017815075.1. NCBI lineage: Bacteria > Pseudomonadati > Pseudomonadota > Betaproteobacteria > Burkholderiales > Burkholderiaceae > Burkholderia > Burkholderia sp. AcTa6-5. The sequence continues at coordinate 6,151 of NZ_JAGIQE010000043.1, forward strand.
TCCTCGGACATGTTGTGGTACACGGCGCCCGCCGGGCGAATGCGCTGCGCGGCTTCCTGCTCGGTCACGCCCCAGTCGGCCGCGATCGCCTTCAGCAGCTTGCCCGCGACTTCCGGGTGCGGCTCCGACCACGTGATCGTGATGTCGATGTCGCCCGTCACCTGCTTCAGGTCGAGCGTCGACGAACTGCGGCTGTACGGATAGCAGTCGCAGCCGACCGGCTGGTAGCGGCGCGCGCCTTCGAGCGATGCGAGCACCTCGGTGCTGCGCCCCCAGTTCGACGGGCCCGCGCACTTCAGGTGCGAGATCACGACCGGCACCTGCGCGTGGCGGCCGACACGATAGGCCTCGTCCATCGCGTCGAGGATCGCGTCGAACTCGGTGCGCATGTGCGTCGTGTACAGCGCGCCGGCCTGGGCGAGCGGCTCGGCGAGCGCCATCACTTCTTCGGCCGGCGCCGCGAACGCGGAGCCGTACGCGAGGCCCGACGACAGGCCGAGCGCGCCGTTCGCGAGCGCCTCCTCGAGCTGCGCGCGCATGCCGGCGATCTCGCCGTCGGTCGCCGCGCGGTCGAGGCGGTCCATCTGGTTGTTGCGCAGCGCCGTATGGCCGACGAGCGCCGCGACGTTCACGGCCGGACGCGCGTCGTTCACGGCCGCGACGTAAGCGGCGAAGGTCGGGTACCGGAACGCACCGCGCTCGCCGAGCAGGTTCATCGGGTCGGGCGGATCGCCGGCAAGCGTCACCGGCGATGCGCTGATCCCGCAGTTGCCGACGATCACGGTCGTCACGCCCTGCGAGATCTTCGGGATCATCTCCGGCGCGCGGATCACGTGCGTGTCGTCGTGCGTGTGCACGTCGACGAAACCCGGCGCGAGCGCACGGCCGTTCGCGTCGACGACGTTTTCGGCGAGCCAGTTCGACAGGTTGCCGATCGCCGCGATCAGGCCGTTGCGGATCGCGACGTCGCGCGTGACGGGCGGCGCGCCGGTGCCGTCGTACAGTTGCGCGCCGACGATCAGCGTATCGGCCGCTTCGGGATGCGAATGCATGGTCAGTCTCCTACCGGTTGACGGTCGCCGCCGCCGCGGTGCGCATCGAGCGCGTATTTGATGCGGCGCAGCGATTCCCGGCCCGCATCGCCGAGCCGCAATGCGACGCCGGTGACGAGCACGTCGATCGCCATCATCATCGCGTAGCGCGAGGTCGACGGCTTGTAGATGAAATCGGTTTCGAACGCGACGACGGGAATCAGGTGATCGGCGAGCTTCGCGAGCGGCGACGCCGGCGCGGTGATCGCGATCAGCTTCGCGCCGTAGCGCTTCGCGAGCCGGCAGCTTTCGAGCAGCTCGGGCACGCGCCCGCTCACCGACAACGCGACGACGACGGTGTCGCTCGACAGCGTCGCGGCCACCATCCGCTGCAGCAGGCTGTCCTGGTAGCTCGCGACCGGCCGGCCGAAACGCACGAGCCGGAAGCGCAGCTCGTCGGCCAGCGCGGTCGAGCCGCCGCCCTGCCCGTACACGTAGGTCATCTTCGCGCCGGCGAGCAGGTCGGCCGCCGCATCGAACGACGTGTTGCGCAGCAGCTGGTGGTTGTGCGCGAGCGCCACGCGAATCTCGTCGTAGACCATCGACGCGGGGCTCGCGTCGTCGGCCGGCGCGTCGTCGGACGGCACCAGGAAGCGCTGGCCGACGGCCGCCGCCTGCGCGACGAGCACCTTCAGTTCGCGCACGTCGCGGCAGCCGACGGCCTTCGCAAAGCGCGTGACCGTCGCGACGCTGACCTCCGCATCCCGCGCGAGCGCGCCGATGCTCGCATGCGCGGCGCGCGCCAGATCGGCGAGGATGAACGCGGCAACCTTGCGCTCGGCTTCGCGCAACTCGGGCGCGCACTCGGCGATCCGCGCGACGATGTCGAGGACCGGCGGGGCGGCCAGCGCGGGATGGGACTCGGCGGCAAGCGGAGCGGACGGGGAAGCGGGCGCGTTCATCGACGGAAAGGGTGCGGAACTTGATGTTATTAAATAACATCACCGCGCCGATGCTACTTTCTGTACCATCTGCATGTCAACTTCAGTGCAATGCATAGTAATGATGGAGCGGGATGACATGAAAGTTACAAACTATCAGGAAGCGACGATCGATCCGTTCGGCAAGGGCCTGGGCAATGTGCCGAGCGCGAGCGTGCCGCTCGGCGACGCCGGCCGGCTCGAATGGAACCTGCTCGCGGAAGACGTCAGCCTGCCGGCCGCCGTGCTTTACGAGGATCGCGTCGAGCACAACCTGAACTGGATGCAGGCGTTCGTGCAGCAATACGGCGTCAAGTTCGCGCCGCACGGCAAGACGACGATGGCGCCGCAACTGTTCCGCCGCCAGCTCGACGCCGGCGCGTGGGGCATCACGCTCGCGACCGCGCACCAGACGCAGGCCGCGTATCACGGCGGCGTGCGGCGCGTGCTGCTCGCGAACCAGCTGGTCGGCCGCCAGAACATGACGATCATCGCGGGGCTGCTGTCCGATCCCGATTTCGAGTTCTTCTGTCTGGTCGATTCCGCGGACAGCGTCGACCAGCTCGGCCGCTTCTTCGGCGACGCGAAGAAATCGCTGAACGTGCTGATCGAGCTTGGCGTGCCGGGCGGCCGCGCCGGCGTGCGCGACGCCGCGCAGCGCGAGGCCGTGCTGGCCGCGATCGCGCGCTATCCGGACACGCTGAAGCTGGCCGGCATCGAGCTCTATGAAGGCGTGCTGAAAGAGGAAGGCGAGATCCGCGCGTTCCTGCAGCAGGCGGTCGCGCTCACGCGCGAGCTGGCCGAAGCCGGCCGCTTCGCGCGCACGCCGGCGATCCTGTCCGGCGCCGGTTCGGCGTGGTACGACGTGGTCGCGGAAGAATTCAGGAAGGCATCCGACGCGGGCTTCGCGGAAGTCGTGCTGCGTCCGGGCTGCTACCTGACGCACGACGTCGGCATCTACAAGAAAGCGCAGACCGACGTGTTCGCGCGCAACCCGATCGCCCGCTCGATGGGCGAAGGGCTGCTGCCGGCGCTGCAGCTGTGGGCGTACGTGCAGTCGGTGCCGGAAGCCGACCGCGCGATCGTCGCGCTCGGCAAGCGCGATGCGGCGTTCGACGCGGGCCTGCCCGAACCGGCGCGCCACTTCCGGCCGGGCCGCGACACCGCGCCGCGCGACGTCGCCGCCGCCGAAGGCTGGGCCGTCACCGGGATGATGGACCAGCACGCGTACCTGCAGATCCCGCCGGGCGCGGACGTGAAGGTCGGCGACATGGTCGCGTTCGACATCTCGCACCCGTGCCTGACGTTCGACAAGTGGCGCCAGGTGCTCGTGCTCGATCCGCAGTTCCGCGTGACGGAAGTCGTCGAAACCTTCTTCTGACGCACGCCGCGCGCGATGCCGCTCCGCCGCTCGCGCGCGGCGGCCGTCACGCGCGCTTCAATCGGCCGGAGTACACTGCGCTTTCGTCCTCGGGGCCCGTCGCGGCCGTCATGCACGGCGCGACCGGGCCTTCAACGCTGCTTCACTGGAGAAAGCCATGGCCGCGAAGAAGATCCTGTTCCTGACCGGCGATTTCGCCGAAGACTACGAAACGATGGTGCCGTTCCAGGCGCTGCAGGCCGTCGGCCACCACGTCGATGCAGTCTGCCCGGGCAAGCGCGCGGGCGACAAGATCAAGACTGCGATCCACGATTTCGAAGGCGACCAGACCTACACCGAGAAGCCCGGCCACAACTTCACGCTGAACGCGGCGTTCGACGACGTCGATGCGGCGCGCTACGACGCGCTCGCGATCGCGGGCGGCCGTGCGCCCGAATACCTGCGACTCGATCCGAAGGTGATTTCGCTCGTGCGCGCGTTCGCCGAAGCCGGCAAGCCGATCGCGGCGATCTGCCACGCGGCGCAACTGCTCGCGGCCGCCGACGTGATCCGCGGCAAGCGCATTTCGGCGTACCCGGCCTGCGCGCCGGAGGTGAAGCTCGCGGGCGGCGAATACGCGGACATCCCGGTCGACGCGGCCGTCACCGACGCGCCGTTCGTCACCGCGCCCGCGTGGCCCGCGCATCCGGCGTGGCTCGCGCAGTTCCTCGCGTTGCTCGGCACGCGCATCGAGCTGTAAGCCCGCACTCGGATGGAATGAAACGAAGCGGCGGCCGGCGGCGCCGACATGCCGCCCGCCCCCGCATATCAATGCTCGACCGGCGTCGAGCCGACGTCCGCGATCCGCGACTCCAGCATCGCGAGCGCACCCGACAGCGCATTCAGCACGTCGTCCGGCAACTGCGCCATCGTCTGTTCGAGAAACGCCTTGCGCCGCGGCAGGCATGCGTCGAACGCCGCGCGGCCCGCGTCCGTCAGCGTGACGTTGGTCACGCGATTGTCGCGCGCGTCCGATTCGCGCTCGATCCAGCCGAGCGCGTCGAGCGACTTCAACTGGCGCGTGAGCGCGCCCGGATCGATGCGCAGCACCTCGACGAGCTTCTTCTGCGACGCATGCCCGTCCATCGTGTGCAGCGCGACCATGATGCGCCAGCGCGGCATCGGCTGCCCGACGTGCGCCTCGAACGCGGTCATGAATGCGCGATACGTGCGTCCGAATTGCTGCAAGATCGCGACGCGGTCCTGTTCTTCCATGCGCTGATTTCGTTCCGGTGAATCGTTGAGTCGTCGAATCGCTCGCCCGATCGGTCAATCGGCCGCGACGTGCGGTTCGATCTTGCGCCGCAGCGCGATCGGCGGCACGCGACGGCACTGCCACACCGACACCACGGCGACGACCGCCGCCATCGCGACGCCCAGGTGAATCGCGCCGACCAGCGATTCGCGGGCCGCTTCCAGCAGCAGCGCGCCATTATGCCCGGCACGCGTCAACTCCGCGACGAGACCGCCCTGCGCCGCGCGATCGATCAGGATCTGCGGATCGGCGAGCCGCGCGTGCCACTGCATCGCCTGGTCGGCCGACAGCGCATTGCGCACGCCGCCCGAATACATCTGATTGACGAGCGTGCCGGTGAGCGCGGTGCCCAGCATCCCGCCGACCATCCGCAACGATTGCAAGAGCGCCGTCGCGATGCCGAGATGCTCGCGGCCGGCCGTCTGCTGTGCGAACACGGTCAGGTTCGGCAGCACGAAGCCGAGCCCGATGCCGCCCGCGACCATCAGCGCCATCAGCATCCAGGCCGGCGTCGCGTGGGTGGACACGACGATGCCCGCGCACGCGAGCGCGAACAGCACGAAGCCGACGTGCAGCATCGTGTTCGGGTTGCGAATGCGCGTGATGACGCGACCGTTCATGATGCTGCCGATCGTGATGAACACGACGAGCGGCGTGATCACGAGCCCCGCCTCCTTCGGCGACATCCCGAAGCCGCCCTGGAACAGCAGCGGCGCGTAGAACAGCAGCGAGAACATCGAGAAACCGGCGAGGATCGCGAGCACGAACAGCGCGGACAGCGCGCGGTTGCCGAACATGTCGAACGGCAGAATCGGCTGCGCGCAGCGCTTCTCCCAGTGCCACAGGCCGACGCCGGCCGCGACCGCGACGACGAGCAGCAGCGACGCCCAGCTCGTCACGCCGTACTTCGGCAGCCATTCGACGAACAGTTGCAGCGCGCCGAGCGACAGCGCGATCAACAGCGCGCCCGGCCAGTCGAGCCGCATCTTGCGATCGTGCTCGACGTGCCGCATGTGCGGCAGGTAGCGCCACACGAAGAACAGCGACAGGATGCCGATCGGCAGATTCACGTAGAACACCGAGCGCCAGCCGAACGACTGGGTCAGGAAGCCGCCGAGCGACGGGCCGACCGCGTTCGCGATGCCGAACGCGGAACTCATCAGCACCTGCCAGCGCAGCCGCACGACGGAATCGGGGAACAGGTCCGGAATGCACGCGAACGCGGTGCCGACCAGCATCCCGCCGCCGATGCCCTGCAGCCCGCGCGCGAGCACGAGGGTCAGCATGTCGTTGGCCATCCCGCACAGCACCGACGCGCCGGTGAACACGACGATCGACACGATCACGAACGGCTTGCGGCCGTAATAGTCGCCGAGGCGGCCGAAGATCGGCACGGTGATCACGGAACTGAGCAGATACGAGGTCGCGACCCACGCGTACAGGTCGAAGCCGCGAAGTTCGGCGACGATGGTCGGCAGCGCGGTGCCGACAACCGTCTGGTCCAGCGCGACCAGCATGGTGACGAACGAGATTCCGATCATCGCGAGCAGCGATTCGCGGAACGGCAGCACTTGCCCGCTCGAATGGTGGGCGGCAGTATGGACGGCCATTTTTTGTCGGTGCAACTTTTGCCGAGTCAAAGAATCTCAAAATTCTAGCATGCCGGAGTAATCTAGGCCGGCGACGGGTTCAGCGCCCGTTCACGCCAAGGAGAAAGATGGAACCGATTTCAATCACCCCCGCCGCGGTGCTGTCGCCGGAGGATCGGGACGCGCTGCGGCGCGCGAAGCAGGTGCTGGAAAGCCCGTCGCTGACGATGAAGCTGACGGGCGTGCTCGGCGCGCCGGTCGAGAAAATGATCGCGCGGCTGCCGGACTTCGCGACCGGCAAGATCAACGATGCGACGCAGCTCGCGCTGCGCAAGTGCCTGAACATCGCGCTGCGCACGCTCGGCAAGCCGCAGGCGCCGGACGCCGAACCCGAGAAGCCGAGCAACCTGCTGCACAAGCTCGCGGTCGCGACGACCGGCGCGGCGGGCGGCGCGTTCGGCTTTCTCGCGCTGCCGGTCGAGCTGCCGGTGACGACCACGCTGATCTTCCGCTCGGTATGCGACATCGCACGCAGCGAAGGCGAGGACCTGACGTCGGTCGATACGCAACTGCAATGCCTGGCCGTGCTCGGCATGGGCGGCAACCCGGACAAGCAGGAGGAGGACGCCGATCTCGGCTATTTCGTGCTGCGCGGCGCGCTCGCGCAGGCGATCTCGAAGGCGTCGTCGGACATCACGGCCAAAGGCATCGCCGCGCACAGCTCGGCGGCCGTGTTCAAGCTCGTGCAGACGGTGGCGTCGCGCTTCTCGGTGCAGGTGACCGAGCAGATGGCCGCGAAGTCGATCCCGGCGATCGGCGCCGTGCTCGGCGCGACCGTCAACACGCTGTTCATCGACCACTTCCAGCAGATGGCGCACGGCCACTTCACCGTGCGCCGGCTCGAACGCAAGTACGGTTCGGTGGCCGTCAAGGCCGCCTATCAGACGATCGACGCCTCGCCCGCACGCTGAACCGCGCGCGCGACCGCGACGCGGCGCACGAACGCGGCCGCGCGGTCGAGCGCATCGCGCGCTTCCGGCACCATCGGCGCGTACAGTTGCCACACGTGCGGCATGTCGGGCCACACCTCGATTTCCACCTGAACGCCGGCCGCCTTCGCCTTGTCGGCGACGCGGCGCGAATCGTCGAGCAGCACTTCGGTGCTGCCGACCTGGATGTATAGCGGCGGCAAGCCCGCGAAGTCCGCATGGAGCGGCGACGCGTACGGATGCGTCGCCGGCGCGTCGCCGAGATACAGCTTCGCGGCCTTCGGCAGCGCGGCGGCCGCGAACATCGGGTCGCGGCCGTCGTTGCTGCGCATCGTGTCGCCGGTGCCGGCCAGGTCCGTCCACGGCGAGAACAGGATCGCGCCGGCCGGCAGCGGCTCGCCGCGATCGCGCAGCGCGACGAGCGTCGCGAGCGCGAGGCCGCCGCCCGCGGAATCGCCGCCGAACACGATCGACTCGGGCCGCGTGCCGAGCACCAGCAGTTGCCGGTACGCGGCGAGCGCATCGTCGAGCGCGGCCGGGAAGCGGTTTTCGGGCGCGAGCCGGTAGTCGAGCGAGAAAGAACGCACGCCCGCGCGCTTCGTCAGCCCGAACACCAGCGGGCGGTGGGTTTTCGTCGAACAGAAGTAGTAGCCGCCGCCATGGAAATACAGCAGCGTGCGGCCTGGCCCGCGCGCCGCGCTCGAGTCGGTGCGCTCGAGCCATTCGCCGCGCAGCGGCGCGTCGCCCGGGCCGTAACACTGGCGCAGCCGGTAGCCCGACGGCGCCCGGCGCGGCACGATCATCCGCAGGTCGGTAAAGCGCCGGGCACGCGCGGGGTCGAGCACCTCGCGCGTCGTTTCCGGACGAAACTGCCAGCGCAGCAGCCAGCAGGCGAACTTGCTTTGCCAACTCATCGGACGCACTCCGTCATCGCAATGTGACGATGGTACGTGCGAACGCTCCCGCGTCGCTCGACAGGTGCCTCTACGCCAAACGCCGGCGCTCAGTTCGCCGGCATCATCTGCCCGCGGATCTCGCCCGACGGGTGTTCCTTCGTATGAAGGTTGAAGTACCACCTGCCGCCCATCAGGTCGATGACCTGCTCGTCGGTGAGCGCCTTCGAACCTTTGATGGGGCTCGCCAGCTCGTCCTTCGGGATCGGCACCTGCACGCCGGCGTTCTGGCCGACCGGCGCGGGCCCGTGGAAATGCGCGGCCGTGGCCGGCCCCGTGAGGTGTTCGTACGTGACCGTCCACTGCAGCAGGCGGGTGGCCGTGTCGTAGGTGGCGGCGACGGCGCCCGAGCCCTTGGTTGCCGTCGGCGGCACTTCGCTCGACGGCTGCAGGTTGGCGGACAGGCGCACCGTCTCGGCAGCGGCGCTGCCGGCGGCCAGCACACTCGCGAATAACGCGACCTGGAGTAAACGCAGCTTGAGCATGGATTCTCCTTGTACGACGTGGTACGCCGCCGGAACGGGGGCGCTACGCATGATGGTAGTCGATCGCCGCCGCGCCGACAGTCCGCCGAACGGCCATGCTGCGAATCGCCGCACCACCTGTCGGCGCACCGCGCACGGCCGACGATCCTGCGCGACGCCGCTCGCGCCAGTCTGCGTCACGCTGGAACAGACCTTTGCAGCCTGACGGCTGAATCCATGCGCGGCCTTTCGCTACACTTCGTTCCACAGTTGCTTGTTTCCTTCGTCCGAAGGAGTCTGCGAGTATTCACGCGGCCACCCGGCCGCGTTTTTTTTTGCATGCGCCGCGCCTCATGCACGATAGCCGGGATCGATCCGGTCGACGATCCGCTGCAGCGCGTCGAACGCGTCCTGTCCCGCGCCATGCTTCGGGTCGAAATTCAGCGAATCGCGCACGCACCCTTCGAGCACGGGCGGCGCAATCGGCAGCGCATCGCCGATCGCCTGCGTCGCGACCTGCACCTCGCACGCACGGTTGAGCAGCCACATCAGCGAAAACGTCTGCGCGAGCGTCGCGCCGATCGTCACGGGCCCGTGGTTGCGCAGCAGCAGCACGGGCCGCCCGCCCGCGCTGTCGACGATGCGCCGGCCTTCCTCGAGATGCACGGTGATGCCCTCGAAGTCGTGATACGCGATCTTCCCGTACAGCTGCGCCGAATAGAAATTCGAGAACGACAGCCCGTCGCGCGAACAGCACACGGCCATCGTCGGCGTCGTGTGCACGTGCATCACGCAATGCGCATCGGGCAGCGCCGCATGGATCGCGCTGTGGAACGTGAAACCGGCCGGATTGATCGGCCAGTCGGAATGGCCGATCACGTTGCCGTCGATGTCGATCTTCACGAGGTTCGACGCGCACACCTCGCGGTAATGAAGCCCGAACGGGTTGATCAGGAAATGACCGTCCTCGCCCGGCACGCGCAGCGAGATATGGTTGTAGATCAGCTCGGTCCAGCCGAGGTGATCGAAGATTCGGTAGGCGGCCGCGAGCTGCACACGCGCCTGCCATTCGGCTTCGGAGAAGCGCGCGGGGCGCGTGAACGGCTGATTCGGTACACGTTGCATGGGGAACTCCGGTTGCGGGCGGCGCGCGGCCACGGCGAGCGGCGCCGCGCATCGTCCTCGTCTGCCGGCGCCGCAAGCGATGCGTGCGCCGCGTATCGCGCAGGTGCGGCGCACCGTTCCGGCCCGCATTGTGCGATCCGCCGGCGCGCTTCACGATACCCATATCGTTGCGCGCACAACCATATCATCTTTCCCCGCGCACCGGTATCGCGGGTTTTGCCGGAGCCGTTCCCGCCCTTACAACTGGTCGTCGACCGGCAACAGCGTGAAGATGCCCGTCATCACGTTGCGCAGCAGCCCGGCATGCGGGTCGACGTGATAGGTGGTGGTTTGACCGCCGTCGGTGCCCGTCCATTCGAGCGCGGGCGGGCTGCCGTCGGTCCGCTTCGCGAGCGTGACGCGGTAGCTTTCGTCCGGCTGCGTCACGCGCGCGAAGATCGCCTCGGCCTGCTGCGCGAGCACCGGGCTGTGGATCACGAGCGCGAGCTCGGTGTTCAGGTACGCGGAACGCGGGTCGAGGTTCAGCGAGCCGATCACGAGGATTTGCCGGTCGATCACGTACGCCTTCGCATGCAGGCTCGCACGCGAGCGCGACCCGAACAGCCGCGCGGGCTGCTGGTCGGGCTGCGACTTGAATTCGTACAGCTCGACGCCGCGCTGCAGCAGCGGCACGCGGTACGGCGCATAGCCGGCCTGCACCGCGACCGCATCGGTCGCCGCGAGCGAATTCGTGACGATCGCGACGCGCACGCCGCGCGCGGCCGTATCGCCGAGGATCTTCACGCCGGCGTCGTGCGGCACGAAGTACGGCGAAAACGCGAGGAATTCCTTCTGCGCGCCGCGCGTCAGCTCCGCCAGGCGCTGCATCGGCGGGCTCACGTAGGTGCCGGTCGGCCGCGCGACCTTGGTCGGCGCATCGACCTTGAATTCGGCCGGCGCCCACACGAGTTCGAGTTCGTCGCGTGCGATCTGCCGTGCGAGCGGCGTCGCGTTCAGCGGCTTCGCGTTGTACGGATCGGCATTCTTGCGCCAGTGGTCGCGCAACTCGTCGCGCATCGCGTCGAGATCCTTCGGATCGAACTTCTGATGATTGAGCACCCGCAACGGATAGCTGCTCGCGCTCGCCCAGTATTCGTCGAAGCTCTTCGAGATGTCGTGGGTCACGGGGCCGGCCGCCAGCACGTCGAGATCGCGGAACTGGAGCGTCGGGCTCGCACTGAAGTATTCGTCGCCGAGATTGCGGCCGCCGACGATCGCGAGCTGGTTGTCCGCGATCATCGCCTTGTTGTGCATCCGGCGCGTGAAGCTGTCGATCCGCGTGAAGAAGTTGGCCGTGCGCTCGACCACGCCGCGCTGCGATGCGCCGAACGGGTTGAACACGCGGATCTCGATGTTCTGGTGCGTATTGAGCGCAGCCATCACGCGGTCGATATCGTCGAAGTTCAGGTCGTCGACCAGCATCCGCACGCGCACGCCGCGATCGGCCGCGTACAGCGCCGCGCCGAGCAGCAGCTTGCCGGTCGTATCCTCGGTCGCGATGTAGTACTGCATGTCGAGCGTCTTCGTCGCCGCCCGCGCGAGCGCGATGCGCATCTGCAACGCGGTGGCGCCGTCGGCCAGCAGCCGGAAGCCGGACTGCCCCGGATGCGCGGCTTCCGGCGCGGCCAGCGCAGCGTGCAACGGTGTCGCGGTATCGGCCGACAACGCGTGCGAGACGGGGCGATCGAGCGAGGTGGCGGGCGGATGCGTCGCGCACGCGGCGAGCGGCAGCAGCGCGCAGACGATCAGCGCGCGGGCCTGGCGGCATGCGGCGCGCCACGACGGCGTGGCCGGTGCGCGCCGGATCAGGGACGTGAGCACGAAAGCTTCCTCGACAGTCGGATCAATGGGCACGTCATCGCCGCGGCGCGCGGCTGACAAGGGGTTGCGATCGATTCTAGTGGGCGCCCGACGAACCGGTCAATTGGGCCGGCCCCGCAGGCCATCGCAGCCGCTGGTCCGACCAATCTCATGACGCATCGCCGCTGCGCTCGAAATGGCTGCGCACGTAGTCGATATGCGTCTGCATCGCGGTGCGCGCCTCTTCGGGGCGGTGCGCGCAAATCGCGTCGCACACCACCCGGTGCTGCAACAACAGCAACTCGGATGCCTGCTCGTCCTCCGTCGTCATCCCGGCCACGTTGATCGAAATGTGCTCGCGCAACATTCCGATCACGCTCGTATGCAGGTGCAGGAACATCGTGTTGTGCGACGCGAGCGCGATCGCCTCGTGCAGCTTCGCATCGGTCGCGGCTTCGACGGCCGCATCGTCGTTCGCGTGCGCGGTTTCGAGCTCGCGCAGCAGCGCGCGAATCCGGCGCCGGTCGTTCGCATCGGCGCGCAGCGCGGCGAAATAGGCAGTCGCGCCTTCCAGCACGCGGCGGAATTCGAGGATGTCGTCGCGCAGCGCCGGATGATCGGCGACCAGTTGGCCCCACGGCGACGCGATGCCGGCGCGCAACTGGTCGGTCACGTAGACGCCCGCGCCGCGCCGGCTCTGCAGCAGCCCGCGCGCGACGAGCCGCTGGGTCGCCTCGCGCACCGTATTGCGCGCGACGCCGTACTGCTGCGCGAGCACGCGCTCGGCCGGCAGCCGCGCGCCGGCCGGCCACGTGCCGTCGAGCAGTGCCGTCTCGATCTTGCGCATCACCACTTCGGTCCGGCCCCGTGCCGTCATCGCCGCCATCGTCGCGTCTCCCCGCGGAATGCATGCCGCCCCGATTGGCCCAACCAATTTGAGCTGCGGCGCGGACGGGGGAATTATGCAGCGAAATCGACGCTCCGCACGCCGGGTCGTCGCCTCTGGAGCGAGACATGAACCCACGGCCGTACCCCACCGCCCCCGCGCACGTCTATCTGTTCGCGACCTGCCTGGTCGACCTGTTCGTCCCCGAAGCGGGGCTCGACGCGGTCCGCCTGCTGGAACGCGAGGGCCTGACGGTCCACTATCCGCGCGGCCAGAGCTGTTGCGGGCAGCCGGCCTACAGCAGCGGCAATCCCGACGAGGCGCGCCGCGTCGCGGCCGCGCAGCTCGACCTGTTCGCGCAACCGTGGCCGGTGATCGTGCCGTCCGGCTCGTGCGCGGGCATGATCCGGCACCACTGGCCGGCGCTGTTCGCCGACGATCCCGTTCACGGCCCGAAAGCACGCGCGATCGCGGAGCGGACCTACGAACTCGCCGAATTCCTCATCCATGTGCTCGACGTGCAGCTCGACGCGGTCATGGCCGACGCCGGACCCGACGAACGCGTCGTGCTGCACACGTCGTGCGCGGCACGGCGCGAGATGGGCACGCGCGTGCACGGCGTCGCGCTCGTCGACGCGCTGCCGGGCGTGACGCGCATCGAACACGAACGCGAATCCGAATGCTGCGGCTTCGGCGGCACGTTCTCGCTGAAGCATCCGGACATCTCCGGCGCGATGGTGCGCGACAAGGTCGCGTCGGCGTGCGCGACCGGCTGCGACCGGCTCGTGTCGGCCGACTGCGGCTGCCTGCTGAACATCGGCCACGCCGCGGCCAAGGCCGGCGCGGCGCTGCCCGTCGAACATCTCGCGAGCTTCCTGTGGCGCCGCACGGCTGGCGCCGGCTCGCTGCGCGGAGCATCGAAATGAGCGCGCGCGACGCGATCCTCGCGCGGCTGCGCGCCGCCGCACCGGGCGTCGCGACGAACGCCGCGCCGGCGCTCGATGCACGCATCGACGCGCATTACGACACGCGCCGTGCATCGGCCGGCCCCGCCGCCGATGCACGCGTGCGGGCGATGCAGACGGCACTTGCCGCGTCGCACGCCGAAGTCTGGTGCGCAACCGCCGACGCATGGCCCGCGCAGCTCGCCGCACGTCTGGCCGACGCCGGCGTGCGCCGCCTGCTGCTCGACGCGGCCCGCGCCGAATCCGCGGCGCTCGCCCGCGCGCTGCCCGAGACGGTCGCGCCCGTGCCGTTCGACCGGCCGATCGACGCGTGGAAAACCGAACTGTTCGACACGATCGACGCGGGCTTCACCGTCGCACGCTCGGGCATCGCGGCCACCGGCACCCTGGTGCTCGCGCCCGATGCCGGCACGCCGCGCACTGTGTCGCTGGTGCCGCCGCTGCACGTCGCGCTCGTCCATGCGAACACACTGCATGCGGACCTGCACGCCGCCGTGCACGCGGAGCGCTGGCCAGCCGGCATGCCGACCAACCTCGTGCTGGTATCGGGCCCGTCGAAGACGTCCGACATCCAGCAGACGCTCGCCTATGGCGCGCACGGCCCGCGCCGCCTGTGGGTCGTGATCGTCACCGATTCGGCCGCGCCGCCGGCCGCCCCCGCTTGCGAGGACCTGCCGCGATGAGCGACCACCCGCTGCAATTCGTCGCCCCCGGCGACTTCAAGACCCGTGCGCGCGCCGCGCTCGACGATCCGGCACTGCGCCGGAGCTTTCGCGGCGCGATGGACTTCCTGCAGGGCAAGCGCGCGACGCAATTCCCCGACGACACCGAGCTGCAGCAGCTGCGCGATCTCGGCGAAGCCATCCGGCAGCACGCGCTCGCGCAACTGCCCGCGCTGCTCGAACGGCTGGAGACGAAGCTCGCCGCAGCCGGCGTGCACGTGCACTGGGCCGAGACGGCCGCCGATGCGAACGCGATCGTGCTCGGCATCGCGCAGGCGAAGAAGGCGCGCCGCGTGATCAAGGGCAAGTCGATGGCGAGCGAGGAAATCGAGCTGAATCATTACCTCGCGGAGCACGGGGTCGACTGCATCGAATCCGACATGGGCGAATTCATCGTGCAGCTCGCGGGCGAGAAGCCGTCGCACATCGTGATGCCGGCGATCCACAAGACCCGCGGCGACATCGCCGAACTGTTCGAGGCGCACCTCCCCGGCGCGCGCTACACGGAAGACGTCGACGAGCTGATCCAGACCGGCCGGCGCGCGCTGCGCCGCGCGTTCGCGGAAGCGGACATCGGCCTGTCCGGCGTCAATTTCGCGGCGGCCGACACGGGCACGCTGTGGCTCGTCGAGAACGAAGGCAACGGCCGCCTGTCGACGACGGTGCCCGACACGCACGTGGCGATCATGGGGATCGAGAAGGTCGTCGAGAAACTCGAGCACATCGTGCCGCTGTCGAGCCTGCTCACGCGCTCGGCCACCGGCCAGGCGATCACGACCTACTTCAACCTGATCTCGGGCCCGCGCCGCGACGGCGAACGCGACGGCCCGCGCGAGCTGCATCTCGTGCTGCTCGACAACGGCCGCACGCAGGCGTACGCGGACGAACAGTTGCGCGCGACGCTGCAATGCATCCGCTGCGGCGCGTGCATGAATCACTGCCCCGTCTATACGCGCATCGGCGGCCACGCATACGGCACGACCTACCCGGGCCCGATCGGCAAGATCATCTCGCCACACCTGCTCGGCCTCGACGCGACGGCCGACCTGCCGACCGCATCGACGCTGTGCGGCGCATGCGGCGAGGTGTGCCCGGTGCGCATCCCGATCCCGCAATTGCTCGTGCGGCTGCGCACCGAAGCGAACCGCAAGCCCGACGAACCGGTCGCGCATCCGTTGCGCGGCCAGGGCGCGAACTACCACCGCACGGAAGAACTCGTGTGGCGCTTCTGGTCGGGCGCGTTCGCGCATCCGCGCGCGTACCGCGCGTTCCGCTGGGCCGCGACGCGCCTGCGGGCGCTCACGCCCGCGAAACAACTGGGCTGGACGCAGCACCGCACGCCACTCGAACCGGCGCCGCGCAGCCTGTCCGACCTGCTGCGCGCCCGCGGCCAGCCCGAATAGCGCATCCGCTTTCAAACCCGTACCCCGATAAATCCATGGAGGAGACAACCATGCAGGTTTGGCACCAGATCTACACCCCGCTCGGCAGCCTCGGGCTGTCGGCACTCGTCGCCGCGATTCCGATCATCTTCTTTTTCGTCGCGCTCGCCGCGTTGCGGATGAAGGGCCACGTCGCGGCCGCGATCACGCTGCTGCTGGCGCTCGGCGTCGCGATCGTCGCGTACGGCATGCCCGTGCCGCAGGCGCTCGCGGCGGCCGGCTTCGGCTTCGCGTACGGCCTGTGGCCGATCGCGTGGATCATCGTCGCGGCGGTGTTCCTGTACAAGATCGTCGTGAAGACCGGCCAGTTCGACGTCATCCGCGCGTCGGTGCTGTCGATCACCGACGACCAGCGGCTGCAGATGCTGCTGATCGGCTTCTCGTTCGGTGCGTTTCTCGAAGGCGCGGCCGGCTTCGGCGCGCCCGTCGCGATCACGGCCGCGCTGCTGGTCGGCCTCGGCTTCAAGCCGCTGCATGCGGCCGGACTGTGTCTGATTGCAAACACCGCGCCGGTCGCGTTCGGCGCGATGGGCATTCCGATCATCGTCGCCGGGCAGGTGACGGGCATCGACGCGTTCCACATCGGCGCGATGGCCGGCCGTCAGTTGCCGCTGCTGTCGCTCGCGGTGCCGTTCTGGCTCGTGTTCATGATGGACGGGCTGCGCGGCGTACGGCAGACGTGGCCGGCCGCACTCGTCGCGGGCGGCAGCTTCGCGGTCACGCAGTACTTCACGTCGAACCACATCGGGCCCGAGCTGCCGGACATCACGTCGTCGCTCGTCAGCCTCGTGTCGCTCGCCGCGTTCCTGAAGGTCTGGCAGCCGAGCAGCGCGAAGCAGACGGCCGGCGGCATCGTCGCGTCCGGCGGCGGCGCGGCGCTCGCCGGATTCGGCGCGGGCGGCAACGGAGCGGGCACGAGCCGCCAGGCGTCGCCGTACACGCTCGCGCAAACCGTGCGCGCGTGGTCGCCGTTCCTGATCCTGACGGCCGTCGTCACCGTGTGGAGCATCGCGCCGTTCAAGGCGCTGTTCGCCGCGCACGGCGCGCTCGCGTCGACCGTGCTGAAGTTTCACGTGGCCGGGCTCGACCAGCTCGTCGTGAAGACCGCGCCGATCGCCGCGACGCCGAAGGCGCTCGACGCGGTGCTGAAGCTCGATCTCGTGTCGGCGGTCGGCAGCGCGATCCTCGTGACCGCGCTGATCTCGATGGCGCTGTTGCGGATGAAGCCGCGCGACGCGCTCGTCACGTTCGGCGAGACGCTGAAGGAACTGACGCGCCCGATCCTGTCGATCGGCCTCGTGCTCGCGTTCGCGTTCGTCGCGAACTACTCGGGGATGTCGTCGACGCTCGCGCTGATGCTGGCCGCGACCGGCGGCGCGTTCCCGTTCTTCTCACCGTTCCTCGGCTGGCTCGGCGTGTTCCTGACCGGCTCGGACACGTCGTCGAACGCGCTGTTCTGCTCGCTGCAGCAGGCCACCGCGCATCAGCTCGGCGTGCCCGAAACGCTCGCGGTCGCCGCGAACACGACGGGCGGCGTGACCGCGAAGATGATCTCGCCGCAATCGATCGCGGTCGCGTGCGCGGCGACGGGCCTCGTCGGCAAGGAATCGGAGCTGTTCCGCTTCACGGTGCGGCACAGCCTGCTGTTCGCGGTGATCGTCGGGCTGATCACGCTCGTGCAGGCGTACGTGCTGCCGGGGATGGTGCCGTAACCGGCGCGCAGGCAGGCCCGAAAGACAAAACCCCACGCCCGAACAACGGGCGTGGGGTTTTTCATGTCGCTTGCCGATCGCCGGCGCGGACGGCCGGCGATTCGTCGTGCGATCAGCTGCCCTTCGCGATGCGATCCTGGATGTGCTGCGCACGGCTCGACGACGACGGGTGCGAGCTCATCATCGAGCTCTTGCCGCCGTCCAGTTGCGCGAGCTTCTGGAACGCGGTGACGAGACCCTTCTGGTTCATGCTCTTCTGCTTCATCAGGTCGAACGAGTAGTCGTCGGCCGCGCTTTCCTGCGTCTGCGAGAACTGCGCGTTGATGAACTTCTCGGTGATGTCGCCGAGTTGCGAGCTCGTCAGCGCCGCCACGCCCGGCGATGCCGCGCCGGCCGCGGTGCGCGCCGCGCTCACCGCGTACGCCGTCTGCATCGCCTTCTTCGAGTGACCGAGTGCGACGTGGCCCATTTCATGGCCGATCACGCCGCGCAGCTCGTCGTCGTTCATCATGTCCATCAGGCCGCTGTACACGCGCACGCAACCGTTGCCCATCGCCCACGCGTTGACGTCCTTGGTCATGTAGACCTTGTAGTTGATCTTCTGGCCGTTCAGCGTCATGTCGCCGAAGCCCTTCATCACCTTCGTCAGGCGCTTCGCGTACGCGCTGTTCGGCGCGGCGATCTTCGATTCGGCGTCGCTCGACTTGCACGACTCGTTCGACAGCGCGGCGATGTCGCTGTCCGACAGCGTCGCCGCCTTGTACAGGTTGGTCCCCGCCGACGTCAGGCTGTTCGCGTCAAGGCTCTGCACCCCGCCGCACGCGCTCAACAGAAACGCCACGCCACACGCCGCCACCGCTTTCTTGAGTTGCATCCCGGAATCCCTCGATAGTTGTATTTGGGAGCGGCGATTTTGCATAATCCGGCAGAAAATTACCAGTTGTTTACATCGGATGACACGCTCATTACTCAGCAGATTGACATGACGCGGCGATCTGGCCCCGGATTGACGACGAAAAGCATGGCAATCGCCGCGCCCGGCGCGGCGGCCGGCAACGAAAGCGGACCGGCCTTCGCTCAGGCCGTCCGGTCGCGGCGCCGCGTCAGGCGGCGCGCGACCAGCATCGGCAGCCGCATCGCGAAGCCGGCGAACAGGCGCAGGTGCATCCACGCAAGCAGCGCGTTGTCACGGCCGTAGTGAAAATGCGACACGCCGCCTTCGTGGCGGCCGAAATAGCGCACCGGCGCGTCGATGAGGATCGGGCGCACGCCGGCCCAGCACAGCCGCACGGCCGCTTCGGGATCGAAGTCGAAGCCGCGCATCCACGGCTGGCGCCGCATGATCGCCGCCAGCGGGGCGACCGGATACACGCGGAAGCCGTACAGCGAATCGCCGATCCCGGCCCACAGCGTCTCGAGGTCGGCCCACGCGTTCGACAGCCGGCGCCCCTGCACGCGCAACTGCGGCGCGCTGGCGTCGAACTTCGGCACGCCGAGCACCATCGCGTCGGGAGCGGCCTGCGACGCCGCCATGAACGCGGGAATCAGGTCGGCCGGATGCTGGCCGTCGGAATCCATCGTCAGCACGTGCGTGAAGCCGCTCGCGGCCGCCGCGTCGAGCCCCGCGAGCACCGCGGCGCCCTTGCCGCGATTCTCCGGCAGCACGATCACGCGCAGGCCGGGATCGCGCCCGGCCATCGCCTGCAGCCGTTCGGCGCTGCCGTCGGTGCTGCCGTCGACGACGACCCACACCGGATTCCATTGCGCGCGGGCATTGCGCACGGTCGTGTCGACCTTGGCGCCCGGGTTGTAGCTCGGAATCAGGACGAGATGGGTGGACGACGCGTGCAGCTTGGACATGGGAACAGCCGATGGGGAAGACGGGGAGCCTGACAAAAGTGTATGACTTGCCGACGAACGCCGGCACGCGTCGTCGACGCCGGCCGCAGGCCCGGCCGGCTGCCCGATCGCGAGGCGCTCGCGCTTCATGACAGCCACTCCATCGCATGACCGGCGCTGGCCTCGATCTCGACCAGCAGGTCGTCGCGACACACGTCCGCATGCACGAACAGCGGCCGAACGTGAGGACCGGCCGTGTCGCGCAGCACGCGATCGATCGCGGCCAGCGCCGCGGTGTCGCCGGCGTCGCGCACGTAGACGCGATAGTTCAGGTCGGCGAGCGAGAACGGGCCGTGCCCCTGCCGCGCGGCCTGCTCGAGCACGGCCGCGAGATTCGCGACCGTCTCGCGCGTCTGCGCGACGACGTCGCCGCGATGCACGGTACGGTGCCCGACGATGCTCGCGGTGCCCGAGACGAACAGCACCGGCGCCGCATGGTCGGCGGCCCACGCGGCCGCGCGCGCGAACGTCGGCGCACGCGGGCCGTACTGCGCCGGATAGTGATACGCGCTGACCTGACGCGGATTCTCGATGGAATCGGCCGACGTGCGGCTCGCGAGGAAATGAATCGCGAGCGGCGCGGCCGGCGATGCTTCGCCCGCGACCGGCATGACCGAACCGAGCGCGCACGCGGCCGGCACGCTGCCCGTGAGCGCGCGTCGGCACGCATCGAACGCACGCTGACGACCGATATTGAACTGACGATAGCGCTCGATCCCGCGCTGCACCGCGTTGATCGCCGGCACGGTGTTCCAGATCCGCAGCGGATGCGGCGTGCCGAGCGTATCGAGCAGGTCGAACAGCGCGCGGTACGCGTCGAATGTCGCGCGTTCGAGCGGCGTGCCGCCGTCGTGCGGCGCGTCGTACGCCGCGTCCGTCTCGTGCACGACGAGGCTGCCGAACACGAGCCCCGCCGTTTCGCTGTAGCGGTAGTGCAGCGCACCGCGTCGTTCGCTGCGCAGGTCGTGCGCATCGCATTGCCACAGTTCGCAGACGGCATCGCCCGGTGCGGCTTCGGCACCGAGCAGCGTCATCTGCACCGGTGCGACCGGCAGGTCGGGCGCGGCATCGGTCAGCATCCGCGCCAGCGCCTGCGCGCGCGACGCGTGCTGCGTGCCCGGTGCGCCGATGCACACCGCACCCAGCGCGCCGGGAAACACGCGATCGAGTCCGTCGCCCCGGCTGCGCGCGTCGTGCAGCAGCGCGACGAGCCGCGCATCGCTCATCTGGACGAGCCGCAGTGCGCGGCCGCCGACGTGCGCGAACGCCGGGGCGACGGGCAACGGCGAACTTGGGCGCCGTTCGGCGTGGGCTGGATGCACGGACACTTCGATTTCCTCACTATGCGGCGCAGGCCGCGCGACCACGCGGCACTGCACCGCGTTGCGTTACGTCAGGCCAACGCGGCGCGCTTCGTCACGCGAGCCCGCCGTTGACCGACAACACCTGCCCCGTCACATAGGCCGCGGCGTCGGACACCAGGTACGCGACCATCGCCGCGACTTCGTCGGGCCGGCCCGCGCGCTGCGCGGGCACGAGCTGCTTGATGCGTTCGGCGGGAAACGCGTGCTCGGCCATCGGCGACGCGATGATGCCGGGCGCCACCGCGTTCACGGTAATGCCACGCGACGCGAGCTCCAGCGACAGCGACTTCGTCGCGCCGATCAGCCCCGCCTTCGCGGCCGCGTAGTTGGCCTGCCCGCGATTGCCGGTCACGCCGGCCACCGACGCGATGTTGACGATCCGGCCGCGCCGCGTACGGATCATCGGCAGCAGCAGCGGCTGCGTGACGTTGAAAAAGCCGTTGAGCGTCACGTCGATCACGCTGTGCCATTGCCGGCGCGACATGCCGGCCATCGGCGCGTCGTCGTGAATGCCCGCGTTGTTGACGAGGATCTGCACCGGCGCATCGTCGATGAACGGCTGCAGCGCGGCGAGCGTCGCATCGGCATCGGTCACGTCGAACGCGATCGCGTGCGCGGCGCCGCCGGCCGCGACGATCTGCTGCGCGACGGCCTCCGCCTGCGCGAGATGGCGGTTCGCCTGCACCCACACTTCATGGCCGGCCTGCGCGAGCGCCGCGCAGATCGCCTGCCCGAGTGCGCCGCTGCCGCCCGTCACGAGCGCCCGCATCGAATGGCTCCGTTCATCGCGTTGTCACCTCGATCGACGCGGCCGCGTCGTCCGTCGAGCGCCGTCGTCACTTCGTGCGACGCGCGGCAACGTAGGCCGCCAGCGCACCGAGCGTCGCAAAGATCTTTTGGTTGTCCGGATTGTCCGAGCGCAGTTCGAAGCCGTATTTCTTCGAAATCAGCAGCGCGATTTCCAGGATGTCGATGGAGTCGAGCCCGAAACCTTCGCCATACAGCGGCATGTCGGCCGTCACTGTGTCGAGCGGGACGTCGTCGAGATTCAATTCGCCGATGATCAGCGTGGCGAGCTCTTGTTCCAGTGCGTTCATCATGGGTGCGTGCAGGCGGCCCATGGCAGCGGGAGGTGCACGGAAACGGCAACCGTCGGGCACGCCCGGCGCGTGCGAAATCTCCGTCCCTCCGGCGTCTGCCGGCTTCCCCGCCTGCGTCGTTGGGGATCGTTTGTAAAAGTTACGCGGATTCTAGAGGAAGGGTATCGGGTCGTATACCGCGAATGGTTACAAGACTGGCGAGCCATCGCCGCGGCCCGTTTCGGGCGCGAACGCACGAGACGCTTGAGCCGCTTTGGATGGAAATGGACCGACCCCGCGAAATCGTTCGTCCGGTGCCATACAATCCGTTACAAAACCCGGTCGCCGCCGCCCCGAACCCGCGCGGCAGCGGCCCTAAAATGAGCGTGCCCGACCAGCGGCCCGGACCCGCGTCCCGGCCACCATTCATATGATGTTTGACGGCCCGCCCCGCGTCCGCCCACGATCCGCCCGATGTTTCCAGTCATGCCGCATCCGCCCTTGCGCGCCGTTCCGGTTCGCCCGCCCGTCAGTCGCTGCAGCCCGGCCGCCGACCGCCGCGCGCGCCGCGCGCCCGGAGGCCGCCGATGAGCCGGCTGCTGGCCGTCGTGCGCGGTGTCGCCGCAGTCGGCGCCGTGGCCGCCTACCAGGCCGGCGCGCACTACGCGAGCGCGACACCCGGCGCGCACGGCTTCGGTCTCGCGATGGCGCTCGTGCCGCCGCTGCTGCTCGCGCTGGGCGCGGCGCTGCGCTCGCCACGGCGCGCGTGGTTCGTGCCGGCCTGGCTGCTGGTTGCCGCCGCGCTGTGGGCCGCGCGCGCGCCGCTCGCGCGGCACTTCGAATGGGGCCTGTATCTGGAGCACGCGAGCTTCAACGTCGCGATGGCGCTGCTGTTCGGCCGCACCCTCGTGGCCGGCGAGGTGCCGCTGTGCACGCGCTTCGCGGCGATGATCCACGGCACGGTCACGCCGGCCGTCGCGCGCTACACGCGGCGGATCACGCTCGCGTGGACGCTGTTCTTCGTCGCGACCGCCGCCGTGTCGACACTGCTGTTCGCGACCGCGTCGATCGTCACGTGGTCGACCTTCGCGAACTATCTGTCGCTGCCGCTCGTCGCCGTGATGTTCGCGGCCGAGCATGCGTGCCGGCGTTTCGCGTTGCCGCACGAGCCGCGGCCGCGGATGGTCGACGCGGTGCGCGCGTATCGCGCGTCGACCCACGCATCGCAGGGCTCGCGATGAATTCATGACCGGCGCGGCCCCGCGGCCGCGCCGGCCTTCGTTTCCGTCTAGACCGATTTATGCCGACTCACCCGCTGGTATTCCATTCCTCGCCGGACCAGACGATCGCCTGGCGCGACGGCGCGCCCGTCACCGTGCGCGCGTTCGTCGCCGACGTCGCGCGCGTGGCCGCCGCGCTGCCCGCCGGCGGCCACGTGTTCAACGTGTGCCGCGACCGCTATCGCTTCGCGGTCAGCCTGTGCGCGGCGCTCGTCGCCGGCAGGATCAGCCTGCTGCCGTCGACGCACACGCCGGAAATGGTTCGCCAGCTCGCGTCGTTCGCACCCGACGCGTTCTGCCTGCACGACGCGCCCGATTGCACGATCGACCTGCCGCGCTTCGCGTATCCCGATGCCGCGCCCGGCGAACCGGCGAGCGACGCGCCGTTCGCCGTCCCGCAGATCGATGGGGCGCGGATCATGGCGTACGTGTTCACGTCCGGCTCGACCGGCCAGCCGGTGCCGCACCGCAAGACCTGGGGCTTCCTGGTCGGCTGCGTGCGCGCGGCGGCCGATCGCCTCGGCCTGCTCGACGGCCGCGCGGCCACGCTGATCGGCACGGTGCCCGCGCAGCACATGTACGGCTTCGAGTCGACGGTGCTGCTCGCGCTGCTCGGCGGCCTCGCGCTCAGCAACCTCCAGCCGTTCTACCCGAGCGACATTCGCGACGAACTCGACGCGATCCCGCAGCCGCGCGTGCTCGTCACGTCGCCGATCCACCTGCGTGCGCTGCTGTCGGCCGGCCATGCGCTGCCGCGCGCGGCGCTCGTGCTGTCGGCTACCGCGCCGCTGTCGGAAAAGCTCGCGTGCGAGGCCGAGGCCGCGCTCGGCGCGCCGCTCGTCGAGATCTACGGCAGCACCGAGACCGGCCAGATCGCGACCCGTCGCACGTCGCAAGGCGCGGCGTGGGAACTGTTCCCGGACATCCGGCTCGACGCGCGCGACGCACCGGGCGGCGACGACAGCGGGCCGACCGTGTGGGTATCGGGCGGCCACGTCGAGGCGCCGGTGCCGATGGGCGACGCGCTCGAACTGCTCGGCGATGGCCGGTTCCTGCTGCACGGCCGCAAGGCCGACCTCGTCAACATCGCCGGCAAGCGCACGTCGCTCGCGTACCTGAACCATCAGCTCAACGCGATCCCGCAAGTGGTCGACGGCGTGTTCTTCATGCCCGACGAAGCGGCGCCGGTGCACGGGGACGCGGCGCTCGAACCGGTCACGCGGCTCGTCGCGCTCGTCGTCGCGCCGACGCTCGCGCCCGCCGATCTGCAGCGCGCGCTGCGCGAGCGGATCGATCCCGCGTTCATGCCGCGCCCGCTCGTGTTCGTCGATGCGCTGCCGCGCAACGAAACGGGCAAGCTGCCGCGCGACGTGCTGGCCGCGCTCGTCGCGCAGCATGCACGCACGACCACCGCGCCGCCGAACGAGCACGACCCGGCCGGCCCACCCGCGCTCGCGTTCACGATCGCCGCCGACCATCCCGCGCTGCCCGGCCACTTCCCCGGCCATCCGGTCGTGCCGGGGGTCGTGCTGCTCGATCACGCGATCCATACGATCGGTGCGGCGCTGAACCGTCCGCTGCACACGTGGCGGCTCGGGTCCGCGAAATTCCTGAGCCCGGTCGCGCCCGGCGAACCGCTCGCGCTCGCGTACGACGCCGCGGCCAGCGGCGCGATCCGCTTCACGGTGCGCGCCGGGTCGCGCGAGGTCGCGACCGGCGTGCTGTCCGCACCGTCGGCCGCGCAGGACGGCGCGCAGCGATGAAGCGCACCGCATGGGCCGAGCGCCAGGAGCGCAGCAATGCGAGCCTGCTGCGCGCGATGACGTGGATCTCGCTGCGCTTCGGCCGACAGCGCGCGCGCATCGTGCTGCACCTGATCGCGACGTATTTCGTGCTGTTCTCTCCGGCCGCGTGCGCGGCGTCGCGCGACTACCTGCGCCGCGTGCTCGGCCGCCCCGCGCGCTGGCGCGACGTGTACCGGCACGTGTTCACGTTCGCGGCGACGATTCACGATCGCGTCTACCTGATGAACGGGCGCTTCGACCTGTTCGACATCCGGCTGCACGGCGAAACGCTCGTCGACGCCGCGCTCGCGGATGGGCGCGGCGCGTTCCTGATGGGCGCGCACCTCGGCAGCTTCGAGGTCGTGCGCGCGATCGGCCGCACGCGTCCGGACCTGCGCGTGGTCGTCACGATGTACGAGCAGAACGCGCGCAAGATCAATGCGACGCTCGCCGCGGTGAATCCGGCCGCGCAGCCGGAGGTGATTCCGCTCGGGCAGGTCGACTCGATGCTGAAGGTGCGCGAGCGCCTCGACGCGAACTGCATGGTCGGCATGCTCGCCGATCGCACGCTGCTCGACGACGCGGCCGCGTCGCTGCGGCGCGTGCCGCTGCTCGGCGCGCCGGCCGCGTTTCCGCTCGGGCCGCTTTACATGGCCGCGATGCTGAAGCGCCCGGTGATCTTCATGACGGGCCTCTATCGCGACGGCAACCGCTACGATGTGCACTTCGAAACGCTCGCCGATTTCTCCGACGTGCGGCGCGATACGCGCGCGGCGGCGGTCGATGCGGCGCTCGCGCGCTACGTCGCGCTGCTCGACAAGTACTGCCGCGCGGCGCCGTACAACTGGTTCAACTATTTCGATTTCTGGAAGGGCGGCGATGCCGCGGCTGCGCGCCGCGAGACGGTGCACGCCGGCGCCGACCTGCCCGCCACGAGGGATTCCGACGCATGACCGCCGTTCGCCGCCGCCCGTTCCCGTTCTCGTCGCACCGCATCGTCCGCGTGGCGCGCGTGCTCGCCGCCACGGCCACCGCGATCGTGCTGGCCATGCCCGCACACGCAGCCGATGCCGGCTCGGCGTGGACCCTCGACCGGCTGATGTCGACGCTCGCGCAGCACAAGTCGGGCCGCGCGACCTTCACCGAGACGAAGACCCTGTCGATCGCCGCGCAGCCGATCGAATCGTCGGGTGAACTGATGTTCGTCGCACCCGACCATCTGGAAAAGCACACGGTGAGCCCGAAGCCCGAACACCTCGTCGTCGACGGCGACATGCTCACCGTCGAACGCAACAACCGCAAGTACACGCTTGCGCTCGCGCGCTATCCGGAACTCGGCGCGTTCATCGACAGCATCCGCGCGACGCTGGCCGGCAACCGCTTCGCGCTCGAACAGGTGTACAAGGTCGCGCTGTCCGGACGCGGCGACGACTGGACGCTGACGCTCACGCCGCTCGATTCGCGGATGCTGAAGGTCGTCAGCACGATCACGCTCGACGGCACGCGCGACGTGTTGCGCAGCGTCGCGATCCGGCAGGCCGACGGCGATCGTTCGGTGATGCGCCTGCAACCCGTCGCGGCGGACGCGAACTGATGGACGATCGTACGCGCCCGTCCCCCATCGCCCGCCGCGTGCCCGCATGGCGGCAGCGCGCGGTGCTCGTATGGCTGCTCGCGCTCGTCGCGTGCGGCATCGCGATCGGGCGCGCGCACTTCACGGCCGACCTGTCCGCGTTCCTGCCGAATGCGCCGAGCGCCGGGCAACGCGTGCTCGTCGACCAGTTGCGCGACGGCATCGTGTCGCGCCTGATCCTCGTCGCGATCGACGGCGGCGACGCGCGCACGCGCGCCGCGCTGTCGCGGCGCGTGGCCGGCACGCTGCGCACCGATCCGCAGTTCGCGGCCGTGCACAACGGCGAAGCCGCGAACGACGCGCGCGACCGGCAATTCATCTTCGACCATCGCTATCTGCTGAGCCCGGCCGTCACGCCGCAGCGCTTCAGCGCCGACGGCCTGCACCAGGCGCTCGGCGACAGCCTCGATCTGCTGGGTTCGTCGGCCGGCCTCGTCGCGAAGGCGATGCTGCCGCGCGACCCGACCGGCGAAGTCGCCGCGCTCGTCGACGGGCTCGACAGCGCGGCCGAACCGGCGAGCCGCGACGGCGTGTGGGCGTCGCGCGACGGCACACGCGCGGTGCTGGTCGTGCAGACGGCCGCCGCCGGCTCCGATACCGACGCGCAGGCCCGCGCGATCGACGCCGTGCGCCGCGCGTTCGCGGCCGCGACGCAGGCCGTGCCGAACGCGCACGCCGCGACGCTCGCGATGACGGGCCCCGGCGTGTTCTCGGTCGACACGCGCGACACGATCCGGCACGACGTCGAACGGTTGTCGGCGGCGAGCGTCGTGCTGATCGTCGCGCTGCTGCTCACGCTGTACCGTTCGCCGCGCACGCTCGCGCTCGGCCTGCTGCCGGTGCTGACCGGCGTCGCGGCCGGGATCGCGGCGGTCGGCGTCGCGTTCGGCACCGTCCACGGGCTGACGCTCGGGTTCGGGACGACGCTGCTCGGCGAAGCCGTCGACTATTCGATCTACCTGTTCGTGCAATCGGCGCGGGCCGGCACGCGCGGCGCCGCGCGCCCGGCCGACGCGACGCGCGCATGGGTCGCCG
This sequence comes from Burkholderia sp. AcTa6-5, assembly GCF_017815075.1. Taxonomy (NCBI): domain Bacteria; kingdom Pseudomonadati; phylum Pseudomonadota; class Betaproteobacteria; order Burkholderiales; family Burkholderiaceae; genus Burkholderia; species Burkholderia sp. AcTa6-5. Next base: position 33,597 of record NZ_JAGIQE010000043.1, read on the forward strand.
CGTACTGGCCGACGATCCGGCTCGGCGTGCTGACGTCCGTGTGCGGCTTCGCGTCGATGCTGTTCTCCGGCTTCCCGGGCCTCGTGCAACTCGGGCTCTATTCGATCGTCGGGCTGACGGCCGCCGCGCTCGTCACGCGCTTCGTACTGCCGCACCTGCGCGGCGAGCGTGTCGCGATCCGCGACGTCTCGCGCGTCGGCGCCGTGCTCGCGCGCGCGGCCGGCGCCGCGCCGCGGCTGCGCTGGCCGCTCGCGGTGCTCGTGGTCGCCGCGTGCGCGACGCTCGCGCTGCATCGCGACGGCCTGTGGAGCCGCGAGCTCGCCGCGCTCAGCCCGGTGCCCGCGCCGGCGCAGGCGCTCGACGCGCGGCTGCGCGCCGATGTCGGCGCGCCCGACGTGCGCTACCTCGTCGTGATCGCCGCGCCGACCGAACAGGCCGCGCTCGAAGGTGCGGAAAAAGTCGCCGCGCAGTTGCAGCCGCTCGTCGACCGGGGCGCGCTCGGCGGTTTCGAAAACCCCGCACGCTACCTGCCGAGCGATGCCGCGCAGCGCGCGCGCCAGGCGAGCCTGCCCGATGCGGACGCGCTCGCCGCACGGATGCGCTCGGCCGTCGCGCACCAGCCGATCGCGGTGAAGCCCAACCTGTTCGCGCCGTTCCTCGCCGACGTCGATGCCGCGCGCCACGCGCCGCTGCTCACGCGCGCGGACCTGCGCGGCACGTCGATGGCGCTCGCCGTCGATGCCCTGCTGACCGAGCGCGACGGTCGCTGGAACGCGATGCTGCCGCTGCGGGCGCCGGACGCTACGCGCGCGAAGCAGCCCACATCGAGCCTCGACGCCGCGCCGATTCGCGCCGCCGTCGCGCGCGCGGGCGTGCCCGATGCGCTATTCGTCGACATGAAGACCGAAGCCGATCGCCTGTACGTGAGCTACGTGCACGAGGACATCCGGCTGTCGCTCGCAGGATTCGCCGCGATCGCCATGCTGCTGCTGATCGCGCTGCGCTCGCCGCGCCGCGCCGCCCGCGCACTCGCCCCGCTCGTCGCGGCCGTGCTGGTCGTGACGGCCGGCTTCGCGCTCGCCGGCGTGCCACTGACGATCCTGCACCTCGTCGGGATGCTGCTGATCGTCGCGGTCGGCTCGAATTACGCGCTGTTCTTCTGCCGGCGCGACGACGCGCAGCCCGTCACGCCGTACACGCTCGTGTCGCTGCTGATCGCGAACCTCGCGACGGTCGCCGGCTTCGGGCTGCTCGCGCTGTCGCGCGTGCCGCTGCTCGAAACCTTCGGGCTGACCGTCGGCCCCGGCGCGATGCTTGCGCTCGCGTTCGCGGCGATTCTCGCGCCGCGCGCAGCGGGCACGGCGGCGCTCGGCAATCGTGAACGAGGAGGCCGCGCATGAACGTGCCACCGCTCATTCCGCCGCGCGATGCCGGCGACGCACGGCGCTGGAAACCCACGCCGCTGATCGCCGGCGCCGCCGCATTGCACGCGGGCGCGGGCGCGGCCGCGATCGCGCAACCGGCCACGTGGCCGTGGGCCGTCGGCGGCGTGGTCGCGTCGCATCTCGCGCTGACCGCGGCCGGCCTGTGGCCGCGCAGCACGCTGCTCGGCCCGAACTGGACACGCCTGCCGGCCGGCGCGGGCCGCCGCATCGCGCTGACGATCGACGACGGCCCGGATCCGGACGTCACGCCGCGCGTGCTCGACCTGCTCGACCGTTACGACGCGCGTGCGACGTTCTTCTGCATCGGCGATCTCGCGCGCCGCCATCCTCACTGGATCGAGGCGATCGTCGCGCGCGGCCATGCGGTCGAGAACCACAGCCAGCGGCACCGCCATACGTTCTCGCTGTCGGGGCCGGCCGCGCTGCGCCGCGAGATCGCGGCCGCGCAGCAGACGCTGACCGACCTCGCCGGCACGCGCCCGCTGTTCTTCCGCGCGCCGGCCGGCCTGCGCAATCCGTTTCTCGAACCGGTGCTGTGCGAATTCGGCCTGCAACTGGCGAGCTGGACGCGGCGCGGCTTCGACACGCGGGCACACGACGCCGCGACCGTTACGCGCCGCCTGCTGCACGGGCTCGACGCGCGCGACATCCTGCTCGTGCACGATGGTCACGCGGCGCGCGATGCGCGCGGCGAACCGGTCGTGCTCGACGTGCTGCCCGCGGTGCTGCGCGCAGCCGCCGACGCGCAGCTGCACTGGACCACGCTGCGCGCGGCGCTGGCGCCCGAACCACCCGGCCAGCCGGGCGTCCCGCCCCCCCCGTTTGATAAAATCTGACCTCGAACGGCGCGCGTGCCAGCCCTGCTGCAGCGCCCGTTCCGGCCACCGGATGCGACCCTCGTGAACCCTCTCCTGCTCTCGCACTTCACCGCCACCAGCTGCATCGGCCGCGGCCTCGACGCGACCCTCGATGCGTTGCGCGACGCCCGCGGCGGGCTCGTGCCCTGCAATTTCGAGCGTGCGGATCTCGACACGTGGATCGGCGCGGTGGACGGCGTCGATGAGCAGCCCGTGCGCGCCGATCTCGCCGACTTCGAATGCCGCAACAACCGCCTCGCGCAACTCGGCCTGACGCAGGACGGCTTCGACGCGCGCGTCGCGGCGGCGGTCGCACGCTACGGCGCCGCACGCGTCGGCGTGTTCGTCGGCACGAGCACGGCCGGCATCCTCGAAACCGAACGCGCGTATCAGCGCCGCGACCCGGCGGGCGGCGCGCTGCCGGCCGATTTCCGCTACGCGCACACGCACAACCCGTATTCGCCGGCCGCGTTCGTGCGCGCGTATTTCGCGCTGCGCGGACCGGCGATGGCGATCTCGTCTGCGTGCTCGTCGGGTGCGAAGGTGTTCGGCTCCGCGCGCCGCATGATCGAGGCCGGGCTGATCGACGCGGCCGTCGTCGGCGGCGTCGATTCGCTGTGCCTGACCACGCTGTACGGCTTCAACTCGCTCGAACTGCTGTCGCGCGAGCCGTGCCGGCCGTTCGACATCGCGCGCGACGGCATCTCGATCGGCGAAGCCGCCGCGTTCGCGCTCGTCGAACGCGTCCCTGCCGCGCCCGCCGCGCTCGACGGCGACGCGATCCTGCTGCTCGGCATCGGCGAATCGAGCGACGCGCACCACATGTCGTCGCCGCATCCGGAAGGGCTCGGCGCGCGCGCGGCGATCGAGCAGGCGCTCGCTTCCGCCAGCCTCGGCGCGCACGACATCGACTACGTGAACCTGCACGGCACCGCGACGCCGAGCAACGATGCGGCGGAAAGCCGCGCGCTCGGCGCGCTGTTCGCCCGCACGCCGTGCAGTTCGACGAAGGGCGCGACCGGCCACACGCTCGGCGCGGCCGGCGCGCTGGAGGCGATCGTCGCGGCGCTCGCGCTGCGCGAGCAGTTCGTGCCGGCCGGCGTCAACACGACGCAGCCCGACCCGGCGCTCGCAGCCGATTACGTGCTCGCGAGCTGCGACACGCGCGTGCGCGCCGTCCTCTCCAATTCGTTCGGCTTCGGCGGCACGAATTGCAGCCTGATCTTCGGTCGCACCCAGCATGCGGCCGGTCGCGCTCGCCGTTGAGGCCCGCCATGACGCTCACCGCCTTCATCGAAAGCATCGGCCTCGTCGGGCCGGGATTGAACGACTGGCCGCACGCGGCCGACGTGCTCGCGGGCCGCGCGCCCTACATGCCTGCCCGCACCGAGCTGCCGCCGCCGGCCGGGCTGCCGTCCGCCGAACGGCGCCGCACGGGCCCGGTCGTGCGCACCGCGCTCGCGGTCGGCCACGAAGCGGTGGCCGCGAGCGGCCGCGACGCCGCGACGCTCGCGACCGTGTTCAGCGCGTCCGGCGGCGACGGCCAGAACTGCCACGCGATCTGCGAAACGCTGGCCGGCGACGATCGCCAGCTGTCGCCGACCCGCTTCCACAATTCGGTGCACAACGCGCCGGCCGGCTACTGGAGCATCGCGACCCGCGCGACGGCGACGTCGAACGTGCTGTGCGCGCACGACGGCAGCTTTGCCGCCGGCCTGCTCGACAGCCTGTGCCAGGTCGTCGTCGATCGCGTGCCGAGCCTGCTGATCGCGTACGACACCGATTATCCGGAACCGCTGCGCACGGTGCGGCCGATCGGCGACGCATTCGGCGTCGCGCTCGTGTTCGCGCCGGAAGCGAGCGAACGCGCGCTCGCCCGCATCGACGTGCAGCTCACCGATGCGCCCGCGACGACGCTCGCGCATGCCGGACTCGACGCGCTGCGCGCCGGCAATCCGGCCGCCCGCGTGCTGCCGCTGCTCGATGCGCTCGCCGCGCGGAGCTCGACGCGCGTCGTGCTCGACTACCTGGACGATACGCGCGTGCAAGTCGACGTCGCGATCTCCGAATCCTGCGCGGAGCGCGCGCGATGACCGCACCGGTCGGATTGACCCCGCCGCTCGACCATGCGTGGATTGCCGCGCACATTCCGCATGCCGGCGCGATGTGCATGCTCGATTCGGTCGATGCATGGGATGCCGAACGAATCCGCTGCACCGCGACGAGCCACCGCGATCCGCACAACCCGCTGCGCGCGCACGGGCGGCTCGCGTCGGTTTGCGGCATCGAATATGCGGCGCAGGCGATGGCCGTGCACGGCGTGCTGCTCGGCGCGCACGAAGCGCGTCCGCGCGTCGGCTATCTCGCGAGCGTGCGCAACGTCGACGCGTTCGTCGACCGGCTCGACACGTTCGAAGCGCCGCTCACCGTCGACGCGCAACGCGTCAGCGGCGACGGCCGCTCGGTGCTGTACGGCTTCGCGCTGCGCTGCGGCGAGCGCGTGCTGCTGTCCGGCCGCGCGGCGGTGATGCTCGACGCATCGGCCGCCGGCGCGCTTCAACCGGCGCCTGCCGGCAACACGAATCCTCGATGACGAGGCTTACCTCAAGGAAACCGGTCGTGAAAGTTCGTCAGTTCATTGGCGCAGCGCTCGTTCTGGCGCTGCTCAGCCCGCTCGCACACGCGGACATGTCGGAAGTGAAGCAGGACATCAAGCGCGATTCAAAGGAAGCCGCGCACAAGACCGGCGAGGCCGCACGCAGCTTCGGCCACGCGACCGCAAGCGCCGCGAAGGCGGTCGGGCACGGCGTCGCGCATGCGTCGCGCGAAGGCTGGGAAGCCACCAAGCGCACGACGAAGCGAATCTTCCACAAGAACGACGCGGGCGAGTCGGCTGGAAAGGGCGAAAGGAACGACTGATCGCGCATCCCGCGCGCATTGCCGACTGCATGCGCTCGGGGCGTAACCGCTCGCCGATCGTTCACCGCTTGCGACGCGACCGGCTTTGCCGTCAGCGCGCCCGGCGCATGCGGCGCAGCGACCTTTCCGGCCTGCGCGCGAAACACTTGCCGTACGCGACGAACCGGCAATCGCGATGATCGAAGTTCCGCAGCAGCCGCGCGCGGCGCCGCTCGAGCCAGTAGAGCGAGATCGCCATCGTCAGCGCGATGGCCAGCGCCGAGCCGCCGATCACCAGTCCGATCCAGGTGTCGCCCATGCGTTCTCCGGAATGCGAGGCCGAAGCGGCGCGCCTTCCGCCGCTCCGGCGCGGGATAGGGGGAACGCGGCCCGCACGGACGCGAACGCCGTGCGGGCCGCCGCACGTCACTGCATGTGCTGACCGCCGTTGATCGCGATGTTGGAGCCCGTCACGAAGCCGGCCTCCTCCGAGCACAGGTAAGCGACCAGCGCCGCAACTTCCTCGGGCTTGCCGAGCCGGCCCGCCGGGATCTGCGGGAGGATCTTCGTGTCGAGGATGTCCTGCGGGATCGCAGTGACCATCTTCGTCGCCAGGTAGCCCGGCGACACCGTGTTCACCGTCACGCCCTTGCGCGCGACCTCGAGCGCGAGCGATTTCGTGAAGCCGTGCATGCCGGCTTTCGCGGCCGCGTAGTTGGTCTGGCCGACCGAGCCCTTCGAGCCGTTCACCGACGAGATGTTGACGATGCGGCCCCAGCCGCGCTCGACCATGCCGTCGCAGACCGGCTTCGTCATGTTGAACACGGAATCGAGGTTCGTGCGGATCACCGCGTCCCAGTTGACCTTGTCGAGCTTGCGCAGCGTCATGTCGCGCGTGATGCCCGCGTTGTTCACGAGAATGTCGACCGGGCCGACGTCCTGCACGATCTTCTCGATGCATTGCTGGCACGAGTCGTGATCGGCCACGTCCACCGGGTACGCATGGAATGCCCGGCCGGCCGCATGCATCTCGGTCAGCCAGCGGTCCGCGCCGGCGTTGTTCGGCGAATACGTGACGACTACCCGGTGACCCGCGTCGTTCAACCGGATGCTGACCGCCTCGCCGAGGCCGCCCATCCCACCTGTCACAACTGCGATTCGCTTAGTCATACTATGAATTACCGACAAAAAAGTAATCGATGAAAGGCGGGGCGGCGGCCTCGCACACGCTGCTGCCCCACCGCTTCGATGCGCGTCCGCCCGCGTCGAGGGCGCGGCACGCACCGGTACCTCGCGCGTGTTGTTGACTGCCTGTGTTGCGCGAAAACCGCCTGGCTCGCCCGCGACGCCGATTCGCGCCGCGAGCGGACCGTATCGTCAGCCGCTGCTCAGACGCGCTCGACCGCGAGCGCGACGCCCATCCCGCCGCCGATGCACAGCGACGCCAGCCCGCGCTTCGCGTCGCGCTTGAC
>NZ_JAGIQE010000044.1:0-35571 GCF_017815075.1 Burkholderia sp. AcTa6-5
AGGCCAGCCATCCCGTCGATCACCTTGTTGCCGTCCGAGTCCCACAGGTAGACACCGTCGGCCTTCACGATCACGCGGCTGCCGGCGCGGTTGAGCGCGCCCATGTCGGAGAACGGGTGGATGTGGTGCGCGGCGTCGAGCGCACGAAAATCGGCGGTCGAGTACTGCGGAAAAGCGTCGTTTCGATCGGTCATGTTTTCTCCGTCAAACAGCGCCGCACGCCTACACGTGCAGCAGCAAATGCCTGCGTTCCCACGAGCTGATCACACGGAAGAACGCTTCGTATTCGGTTTCCTTCAATGCCAGGTAGGCCTTCACGAACTTGTCGCCGAGGATGCCGGCGAGCGGCTCGCACGCGGCCATCAGCGAGATGCCTTCCTCGAGGTTGCGCGGCAGCTGATACGGCAGATCGTAGCCGTCCGATGCGATCGGCTCGGTCGGCGCGAGCTGTTGCGTCATGCCGAGATAGCCGGCAGCGAGCGTCGCCGCGAACGCAAGGTACGGGTTGCAGTCGACGCCCGGTATCCGGTTCTCGATGCGACGCGCGACGGGGCTCGACTGCGGGATGCGAAAACCCACCGTACGGTTGTCGTAGCCCCATTGCACGTTGATCGGCGCGGCCATGAAGCGCGACAGGCGACGGTACGAATTGATGTACGGCGCGAAGATCGGCATCAGCGCCGGCGTGTACTTCTGCAGCCCCGCCAGATAGCTGTGGAACAGCGGCGACACGGCGCCGTTTTCGTCGGCGAACAGGTTACGCCCGGTGCGTATGTCCGCGAGGCTCTGATGAATGTGCATCGCGGACCCGGGCTCGTTTTCCATCGGCTTGGCCATGAACGTCGCATACATGTTGTGACGCAATGCAGCCTCGCGCACCGTGCGCTTGAACAGAAACACCTGGTCGGCCAGCGACAGCGCGTCGCCGTGCATGAAATTGATCTCCATCTGCGCGGCGCCGACTTCATGGATCAGCGTCTCGATATCGAGGCCCTGCATTTCGCAGTACTCGTAGATGTCCTCGAACAGCGGATCGAACTCGTTGACGGCCTCGATCGAATACGACTGGCGACCCGTTTCCGCCCGCCCCGTGCGGCCGACGGGCGGCCGCAGCGGCAGGTCGGGATCGGCGTTCATGTCGACCAGATAAAACTCGAGTTCCGGCGCGACGACGGGCTTCCAGCCCTTCGCCTCGTACAGGTCGAGCACGTGGCGCAGCACGTAGCGCGGCGAGATTTCGACCGGCGAGCCGTCGAAATGCACGCAGTCGTGGATCACTTGCGCGGTCGGATCGACTGCCCACGGGATCAGGCAGATCGTCGACGGATCGGGCACGCACACCATGTCGGGATCGGTCACGCCGGTCAGCGTGCCGTCCTCCGGATAGTCGCCGGTGACGGTCTGCACCATCACGGCCTGCGGCAGGCGCATCGATTCGCCGGATTCGAATTTGTTGCGCGGAATGATCTTGCCGCGCGCGATGCCGGCCATGTCGGGAATGATCGCCTCGACTTCGGTGATGCGGTGCTGTCGCAGGAATTCGCTCAGTTCGGGTTGCATGATCGGCCTCGTTAGTCGATGTCGATATCGGATGCGGCCGGCGATGGCGTCGCGCCGCCGCCCGCACGAAGGCGATGCGTCATCCGCGCGCGGCACGCCGCGCCGAATGCCGCGAAGATGTCGCGCGACAGCGGCTGCTCCGCGTAGCGCCATTCGGGATGCCACTGCACGCCGAGCGCGAACGCACGCGCACCGCGCACGCTGACGGCTTCGACCAGCCCGTCGGGCGCGCTCGCTTCGACGGCGAGCCCCGCGCCCAGGCGCGCGAGGCCCTGGTCGTGCAGCGAATTGACCGTCGCCTCTTGCGCGCCGCGCGCGATCCGCTGCAGCAGGCCGCCCGGCGTGAGCTGCACGACATGCGCGGGACCGTACTGCCGTTCGAGCGGATCGTCCGGTCGTTCGCGGTGGTCGTCGAAGCCGGTCGTCGCATGCAGCCGCTGATGCAGCGTGCCGCCGTACGCGACGTTCAGCTCCTGCATGCCGCGGCAGACGGCGAGCACGGGCACGCCCGCGTCGATCGCCGCGCGGATCAGCGGCAGCGCGGTCGCATCGCGCGCCGGATCGTGCAGCGTGTCGGGTACGCTCGCAGCGCCGCCGTAATGATGCGGTTCGACGTTCGAATAGCTGCCGGTCAGCAGCAGTCCGTCGATTGCCGCGACGATCGCGTCGGCCGGCTGCCGCGCGCCGAGCGCGGGCAAGACGAACGCGAGCGCGCCGGCGCCGTCGACGATGGCGGCGAGGTACTTCTCGCCCGCCGTGTGGTTCGGATGGGCGCCGCGCAGGATGCGGTCGGCGGTGACGGCTACGATCGGGCGTGCACGCATCGACGTGTCTCCGGTAAGGGCGCGCGACACGCTTGCGCGCGCAACGATCCAGGTTCACGGGTACGTCGCACGCGCGTGCGATCGCGCGGCGCAGGCGCAGGCGCGATCCTGCCGCACGGATGCTGCGGCAACGAGCGATGCGTCCCGGAACGGAAGCGAAAACGGAAGCGGAAACGGACGCTAGGGCAACAACGATGCGCTGCCGTCGCACTGCACCGCGCTGGACAGGTGCGCGGTCGCGAGATTGAAGCGGCGCGGGCCGCGATGGGAAATGGCGAAGAAGCGAGGCTCGCGTAACGGGGTGGCGCGCGTGCCGCGATCAGCATGCCGGTTCGGCCCGGCCTGAGGCGGCGCGCCCGCCGACGGACTTCGCGTCCGGCGTATCGAAGGGCTGGCGGCTTTCACGATCGTACTCGACTGACTGATGGAGACAGGACACGTGTCGCTATGCCGCGTGGCGACACGTCAGCAAGATGTCTCGCAGCGGATGCCGGCGCAGTCCGGCCATCGTCGATGGCCTCGCCGCCGGTACGCGCGTGACGACTTCCTGACATTCAGCTTATATCACCGAAAAATTGCGTCAAATTTTCAGGTGCCGATGACGCCATCGGTCAGACGAAAAAAACGGCATCGATCGCGCGGATCGATGCCGTTTTGTGCATTGCATCGGCTCGCCTGCCATGTGCCGACGGGGCGGAACGCACTGCCCGCCGCGCTGCCGCATGCATGCGGCCGGTGCTCAGCGATGCGCGAGCGCCGTTTCGACGAGCGTCTGCAGCAGCGGCGCGATCCGCGCTGCACGCGCTTCGTCGTACGCGTACGGACGCGTCTCCTCCATGTAGGTGATCTGCGACAGCTCGAGCTGCACGGCCTCGACACCGGTATCGGGCACGCCATAGTGACGCGTGATGTAGCCGCCCTTGAAGCGCCCGTTCGCGACGGCCGTGTAGCCGCCGTGCGCGAGCACGCGCGCAGCGAGCGCCTCCGCGAGACCGGGCGCCGCACTCGCGCCGCTCGACGTGCCGAAGTTGAAGTCCGGCAGGCGGCCGTCGAAGAAACGCGGCACGTGCGAGCGGATCGAATGCGCTTCCCACACGAGCACGCGGCCGTGTTCGCCCTTCAGGCGCGCGATCTCGCGTTGCAGCGCGTCGTGATACGGCAGCCAGTAACGGTCGCGGCGACGCATGATCTCGTCGTTGCCGGGCAGCGCGTTGGCCGGATACAGCGGCGCCTTGTCGAACGTATCGACCGGCACGAGCCCCGTCGTGTCCTGCCCCGGATACAGGTTCTCGTTGTCGGGCGGACGGTTCAGGTCGACGACGTAACGCGCATGCGACGGCACGAGGATCGATGCGCCGAGATCGGCCGCGAAGCCGTACAGCCGCTCCAGATGCCAGTCGCAATCGTCGACGAAGCGCGCGTCGGGCGTCATCGTCGCTGCGATGTCGTCGGGGATGTGCGTGCCCGCATGCGGAATCGAGATCAGCAGCGGCAGCGTGCCCTGCTTCAGCGTGAATACAGCCGGTTGTTCAGTCATGTCGCCTCACCGTAAGAGTCGGCCGGCGCACCGTGCGCCGGGTGCCGCGCGTTCAGCGCAGCAGTTGCGCCAGCGCGGCGCGGTAGTCGGCATACGCGGCGGCTTCGTCGCGATGGCGGCGGCCGCTCACGACGCGCTCGCCGCCCGTGTAGACGTCGAGCACCGGCGTCTCGCCATGTTCGGCGAACACGATGCCCGACAGCCATGCCGTGCTGTCGTGTTCGGCGATCGCCGGATGATCGGGATCGAGCACGAGCCAGTCGGCGCGACAGCCTGCGCGCAGCGCACCGATGCGTCGCCCGCTTGCCTGCGCCCCGCCCGCGAGCGACGCATCGAACAGGCGATCGGCGACGTGCGCCTGCGACTCGCTCGCCAGCACGTTGCGCGCGCGGTGCACGAGCCGCTGCCCGTATTCGAGCAGGCGCAGCTCCGAGCGCCACTCGACCGACGCGTGGCTGTCCGAGCCGACGCCGATCACGCCGCCCTGCGCGAGATAGTCGACGGCCGGAAACACGCCGTCGCCGAGGTTCGCTTCGGTCGTCAGGCACAACCCGGCGACCGCGCGACGCTTCGCGAGCGCCGCCGTCTCGGCCGCATCGACGTGCGTCGCGTGCACGAGGCACCAGCGCGCGTCGACGTCGAAACGATCGAGCAGCCATTGGACCGGGCGTGCGCCGTACGCGCGCACGCAGTCGTCGACTTCGGCCGTCTGCTCGGCGATGTGGATGTGCACCGGCGCATCGCCGGGCAGCCCGTCGAGCAGCGCACGCAGCCCGCTCTCGGACACCGCGCGCAGCGAATGCGGCGCGACGCCGTAGCGCAGCCCGCCATGCTCGGGCGCCGCGCGACGCATCGCGTCGAGCAGTTCGAGCACGCCGTCGGGCGCGTTGATGAAGCGGCGCTGGTCGTCGCGCGGCGGCTTGTTGCCGAAGCCGGCGAACTGGTACGACACGGGCAGCATCGTGATGCCGATGCCGGCCGCGCGCGCGGCATCGACCACGCGCGTGCCGAGCTCCGCGATCTGCGGATAGCGCGAGCCGTCCTGCGCGTGATGCACATAGTGGAATTCGCACACCGACGTGTAGCCGCACTTGAGCATCTCGACATACAGCCAGCGTGCAATCGCCGCGAGCGCGTCGGGCGTGATCTTCAGCGCGAAGCGGTACATCAGGTCGCGCCAGCTCCAGAAACTGTCGGCAGGATTCGCGCGGTATTCGGTGAGCCCCGCCATCGCGCGCTGGAACGCGTGCGAATGCAGGTTCGGCATGCCGGGCAGCACCGGCCCGGCCGCGCGCGCGACGCCGGCCGGTGCGTCGGTGTCGGGCGTCACGTCGGTCAGCGTGCCGGCCGCGTCCCAGCGCAGCAGCACGTTGCGGCGCCAGCCATCGGGCAGGTAGGCTTGGTCCGCGAACAACAGGGTGTCGGTCATTGCGTGTCCTCATCGACCGGATCGAGCGCTTGAGCATCTCGTCCGGCCCGGTGCCGCGGCCGGCAGGCGCGAGCGCGTCGCGCCAGCGCCGGCCTCGCGGCGATCGACCGGAGTGCGCCGTTGCGCGCCGGGTCCGGTCCCCTGCAAAGCGTCGCCCGGATCCGGTACGTCACGTACCGAACCCGGTCCGTCGCAAAAACTATCCGTTCATCCTGCGAAACACGGTCGTGCCGCCGCGTACGACCTGCTCGCACAGCGGCCGGCCGATCCAGTACGCAAGCTCGGCCAGCGAACCGACCGACCACGCGGCGAAATCGGCCTGGCGACCGACCTCGAGCGCGCCGTGGCGATCCGCGCGGCCGAGCGCCGCGGCCGCATGGCGGGTGACGCCCTGCAGCACCTCGGGCACCGTCATGCGGAACAGCGTGCAGCCCATGTTCAGCGTCAGCAGCAGCGATTCGAGCGGCGACGTGCCCGGGTTGTGATCGGTCGCGAGCGCGATCGGCACGCCGTGCTTGCGCAGCAGCTCGATCGGCGGCAGTTGCGTTTCGCGGATGAAGTAGTACGCGCCGGGCAGCAGCACGGCGACCGTACCGGCCGCCTTCATCGCCTCGATGCCGGCTTCGTCGAGAAATTCGAGGTGGTCCGCGGACAGCGCGCGGTAATGCGCGGCGAGCGCCGTGCCACCCGCATTCGACAGTTGCTCCGCATGCAGCTTCACCGGCAGCCCACGCCGCGTCGCGGCCTCGAACACGCGTTCGGTCTGCGCGAGCGAAAAGCCGATGCGTTCGCAGAACACGTCGACCGCGTCGACGAGCCCTTCGTCGGCCAGCGTCGGCAGCATCCGGTCGCACACTTCGTCGATGTAGTCGTCCGCGCGGCCCACGTATTCCGGCGGCAGCGCATGCGCACCGAGGAAGGTCGTATAGACGCTGACCGGGAAGCGTTCGCCGAGCTGGCGCGCGACGCGCAGCAACTTGCGCTCGCTCGCGAGGTCGAGCCCGTAGCCCGACTTGATCTCGATCGCGGTCACGCCTTCGGCGAGCAGCGGCTGCAGGCGCGCGGCGGCCTGCACGAACAGCGCTGTCTCGTCGGCCGCGCGCGTCGCGCGCACCGTCGACACGATCCCGCCGCCCTGCCGCGCGATTTCCTCGTAACTGACGCCCGCGAGGCGCTGCGCGAATTCGTCGGCGCGCGTGCCGCCGTACACGAGGTGCGTATGGCAGTCGACGAGGCCCGGCGTCACCCACGCGCCGTGCAGGTCCTCGCGCCGCCAGTGCGCATAACCGTGCGGCAGCGCGGACAATGCGCCGAGCCACGCGATCGTGCCGGTTTCGTCGACGGCGATCGCCGCGTCGTCGATCGTCTCGTCGGGATGGCCGTGCGGACACAGCCTCAGGTGATGCCAGACAGTCGGTTTCATGCGTTCAGTCTCGTTCGCCGACGGCGAGCGATACGGCAAGCAGTGCGCCGCTTCCGCTCACGACGACGTCAAACGCACGCCGCGGCCCGTCGAGCCGCAGCGTGTCCATTTCCTGCAGCGCGTAGTGCGCGCCGTCGATCTCGACACCGACCGCGCCGGTCGCGCAGAACAGCAGCACGGTATCGGCGCGCTCGATGCGGTGCGTGCCCTCGGGCCATACGTCGACCGACCCGCGCGCGGCCGAACGGCGCGTCATCAGGTTGAAGTCGCGCGTCGCGCCGTCGTGCAGCATCGCGTCGATCGCCGTCTCGCCCGCAAAATCCGCACGGGCCAGCGGTGCATCGAGCACGTGCCGCGTGCCGCCCGCTTCGGCGAGCGTCATGCCCGCGCCGGACAGCAGCACGAGCGTGCGGTCGACGCCGTCGAAACGCGAGAACGGCCCGGCCGTGCCGACGTCCGCGACGCTCACGCGCCACGCGAACGCATCGAGTGCCGCGCCGGGCGGGAACGCGCCGATCTCGCGCGTCACGCCGCCGCCGTTCTTCCACGGCGACGCGACGAGATCCGCCGCGCGGATCGTCGTCACGTTCACCGGCGCCTGGTCGAGCGCCGTCATGCTCAGCGGCCGAGCATCGGCAGCTTCAGGCCGGCTTCGCGGGCCGTCTGCTGCGCGAGTTCGTAACCGGCATCCGCATGGCGCATCACGCCCGTCGCAGGATCGTTCAGCAGCACGCGACCGAGACGCTCGTGCGCGTCGGCGGTGCCGTCGGCGACGATCACGACGCCCGAGTGCTGCGAGAAGCCCATGCCGACGCCGCCGCCATGGTGCAGCGACACCCACGATGCGCCGCCTGCCGTGTTCAGCAGTGCGTTCAGCAGCGGCCAGTCGCTGACGGCGTCCGAACCGTCCTTCATCGATTCCGTTTCGCGGTTCGGGCTCGCGACCGAACCCGTGTCGAGGTGGTCGCGGCCGATCACGATCGGCGCCTTCAGTTCGCCGTTCTTGACCATCTCGTTGAACGCCTGGCCGAGGCGGTAGCGATCCTTCACGCCGACCCAGCAGATCCGTGCCGGCAGGCCCTGGAACGCGATGCGCTCACGCGCCATGTCGAGCCAGTTGTGCAGGTGCGGATCGTCGGGGATCAGCTCCTTCACCTTCTGGTCGGTCTTGTAGATGTCTTCCGGATCGCCGGACAGCGCGACCCAGCGGAACGGGCCCTTGCCTTCGCAGAACAGCGGGCGGATATACGCCGGCACGAAGCCCGGGAAGTCGAATGCGTTCTCGACGCCCATTTCCAGCGCCATCTGGCGGATGTTGTTGCCGTAGTCGAGCGTCGCCGCGCCGCGTTCCTGCAGCGCGAGCATCGCGCGCACCTGGACGGCCATCGACTGCTTCGCGACCTTCACGATGCTTTGCGGATCGACCTTCTGCGCCTCGCGCCATTGCGCGACGGTCCAGCCTTGCGGCAGGTAGCCGTTGATCGGGTCGTGCGCGCTCGTCTGGTCGGTCACGCAGTCCGGCGTGATGCCGCGCGTGACGAGTTCCGCGAACACGTCGGCCGCGTTGCCGAGCAGGCCGATCGACACCGGCTTGCCGGTGCGCTTCGCTTCGTCGATCATGCCGAGCGCTTCGTCGAGCGTCGTCGCCTTCTTGTCGACGTAGCGCGTCTTCAGGCGGAAGTCGATGCGCGTCTCGTCGCATTCGACCGCGATCATCGAGAAGCCGGCCATCGTCGCGGCGAGCGGCTGCGCGCCGCCCATCCCGCCCAGGCCGCCCGTCAGGATCCAGCGGCCCGACGGATCGCCGTTGAAGTGCTGGTTCGCGACCGAGAAGAACGTTTCATAGGTGCCCTGCACGATGCCCTGGCTGCCGATGTAGATCCAGCTGCCGGCCGTCATCTGGCCGTACATCATCAGGCCCTTGCGGTCGAGCTCGTGGAAGTGATCCCAGTTCGCCCAGTGCGGCACCAGGTTCGAGTTCGCGAGCAGCACGCGCGGCGCATCCTTATGCGTGCGGAACACGCCGACCGGCTTGCCCGATTGAATCAGCAGCGTTTCGTTTTCCTCGAGATCCTTCAGCGACGCGAGGATCTGGTCGTAGCATTCCCAGTTGCGCGCCGCACGGCCGATGCCGCCGTACACGACGAGCGCATGCGGATGCTCGGCGACTTCCGGATCGAGGTTGTTCTGGATCATCCGGTAGGCCGCTTCGGCCAGCCAGGTCTTGCAGGTCTTTTCGCTGCCGCGCGGCGCGCGGATCGTGCGCGTCGGATCGAGACGGGGATCGATGTGTTTCGGATGGTTCATGACGACTGCTCCCGAAGGAAATGGAAGATCAATAAGGAATCAGAAATGCCCGGTGAAGCGATAACGGCTGCCGGGATGCCACAAATTCGCCACCGAGGCGACGACGCCCTGCGACCAGGTGCGCCGATGTAAAACCAGACACGGTTCGACGTCGTCCATCCGCAGCTGCTCGCGCCGCTCCGGCGCCGGGGCCGCCGCTTCGATCCGGTACTCGACGCGCTGCAGCGGCGCCGCGCGCATCAGGTACAGGTTCGGCGTCGTGTTCGTGAAATCCTGCTCGGCGTAATCCGGCGCGACCGCCGGATTCACCCATCGTTCTTCGAGCTGCACCGGCTCGTCGTTCTCGAAGTGCAGCACCTGCGAATGAAACAGCTTCGTGCGCACGGCCACCTGCATCTCGTCGGCAAGCGCATCGTCGGCGCGGATCGTGTCGAGCCCGAGCACGCTCGCGCGGTACGCATGCCCGCGTGCGCCCACCTCTTCCGAGATGCTGCGGATCGCGACCAGCGTCGACTCGTACTTCGGCCGCGCGACGTAGGTGCCCGCGCCCTTCATGCGCGTGAGCACCTGCTCGGCCGTCAACTCGCGCACCGCGCGGTTGACGGTCATGCGCGCGACCTTGAACTCGCGTGCCAGTTCGTTCTCGGACGGCACCTGATCGCCCTCCGCCCACTCGCCGGCGTGAATGCGGCCCAGGATGAAATCCTTGATCTCCTGGTAGACCGGCGCACTCATCGGCTTACTGTTCCGATGCGAACGAGAACGGCGCGACCTTCGCGAACGCGCGCTCGCCGACCAGCTTCGCGATCACCGCGATGTCCGGTGCGAAGTAGTGATCGAGCTCGTAGTGCGCAACCTTGCCGCGGATCGTCTCCATCACCGGCGCGAGCTTCGGGCTCGTGTGGTACGGCGCACGCAGGTCGACGCCCTGGGCGGCGGCCAGCAGTTCGATCGCGAGGATGTGCTTCGTGTTGTCCGCGATGTCGGCGAGCTTGCGCGCGGCGAACGTCGCCATCGACACGTGGTCTTCCTGGTTCGCGGAAGTCGGCAGCGAGTCGACCGACGCCGGGTGCGCGAGCGTCTTGTTCTCCGATGCGAGAGCGGCCGCCGTCACGTGCGCGATCATGAAGCCGGAGTTCACGCCGCCGTCCTTCACGAGGAACGGGGGCAGGCCCGACAGCGTCGCGTCGATCAGCAGCGCGATGCGGCGCTCGGCCAGCGCGCCGATTTCCGCCGCGGCGAGCGCGAGGTTGTCGGCCGCGAACGCGACGGGCTCGGCATGGAAGTTGCCGCCCGACAGCACTTCGCCGGTATCCGGGAAGATCAGCGGGTTGTCCGACACGGCGTTCGCTTCGACCAGCAGCACGTCGGCCGCATGACGCATCTGGTCGAGGCACGCGCCCATCACCTGCGGCTGGCAGCGCAGGCTGTACGGATCCTGCACCTTGTCGCAGTCGCGGTGCGACTGGTTGATCGGCGAACCTTCGAGCAGTTCGCGGTACGACGCGGCCGCGTCGATCTGGCCTTGATGGCCGCGCAGTTCGTGGATGCGCGCGTCGAACGGCTTCACCGAGCCGGCTGCCGCGTCGACCGACAGCGCGCCGGCGACGAGCGCGGTGCGGTACAGGTCTTCGATCGCGAACATGTTGTCGAGCGCGAGTGCGGTCGATGCCTGCGTGCCATTCAGGAGCGCGAGGCCTTCCTTCGCCTGCAGCGTCAGCGGCGCGAGGCCGGCGACGCGCAGACCGTCGAGCGCGCTCGCGCGTTCGCCGCGGATGAACACTTCGCCGACGCCGAGCAGCACGGCCGACATGTGCGCGAGCGGCGCGAGGTCGCCCGAGGCGCCGACCGACCCCTTCACCGGGATCAGCGGCAGCACGTCCGCATTGAACAGCGTGATCAGCGCGTCCATCACTTCGCGACGGATGCCCGAGTGGCCGCGGCCGAGGCTCGACAGCTTCAGCGCCATCAGCAGACGCACCGACGAGCGCGCCATCGGCTCGCCCACGCCGACCGCGTGCGACAGCACCAGGTTCTTCTGCAGCAGTTCGAGCTGGTCGTGCGGGATGTGGGTGCTCGCCAGACGGCCGAAACCCGTGTTGATGCCGTAGGCCGGCTCGCCCTTCGCGGCGATGTCGGCGACGGCCTTCGCGCCCGCGTCGATCTTCGCGAAGCTGGCCGGGTCGAGCTTCAGTTGCACGGATTCGCGTGCGATCCGGCGCAGTTGCGGGAGGGTCAGATGGCCGGGGGTCAACGTAATCATGTGAGCAATCCTGTCTAGACAAGTTCGGAATGGATTGAAGTGTAGCCATCGGAACTTGTCTAGACAACCCGTTTTTCATCATTCCGGCTCGGGAGTTTCCCTGATGTCCGCCACGCACCGCCGGCTCGGCCGGTCGGGGTCGCGATTTAACATATGTTGTTTTTATTTTTTATTTGGCAACATGTGGATCCTCATTCGCCACGGAGACCGTCATGCCCTTCCCGTCACGATTCGCCACCCGCATCGGCCGCCCCCTGCTCGTCGCCGCGTGCGCACTCGCGTGCGGCGCGTCCGTCGCCGCCGAGCCGCTGTCCGGCACGCTCGAGAAGATCCGGCAGTCCAACCTGATTTCGATCGGCCATCGCGAAACGTCGGTGCCGTTCTCCTATGTCGATGCGAGCGGCAAGGTCATCGGCTTCTCGCAGGACCTGTGCGACCGCGTGATCGCCGCGGTGAAGGCGCGCACCGGCAAGCCCGACCTGCAGGTGCGCTTCATTCCGGTCACGTCGCAGAACCGCATTCCGCTCGTGCAGAACGGCACCGTCGATCTCGAATGCGGCGTGACGACCAATCTCGCCGCGCGCCATGCGCAGGTCGCGTTCTCGACCACCTTCTTCGTCGCGACGACGCGCCTGCTCACGCGCACGAGCTCGGGCATCCGCGACTTCCCCGATCTCGCCGGCAAGACGGTCGTGACGAACCAGGGCACGACGTCCGAACGCCTGCTGCGCAAGATGAACGAGGAAAAGAAGATGGGCATGCAGATCATCAGCGCGAAGGACTATGGCGAAGGACGTCTCACGCTCGAATCGGGCCGCGCGGCCGCGTACATGATGGACGACGTGCTGCTCGCGGGCGTGCGCCAGCTCGCCGCGAAGCCGGCCGACTGGCAGCTCGTCGGCACGCCGCAATCGTCGGAAGCCTACGGGTTCATGCTGCGCAAGGACGATCCGCAGTTCAAGGCCCTCGTCGACGGCGTGCTCGTGCAACTGATGAAAAGCGGCGAGATCAATGCGCTGTACGACAAATGGTTCATGAAGCCGGTGCCGCCGAAGGGGCTGTCGTTCGACTTCCCGATGAGCGACGTGATCAAGGCGCGCTACGCGGCGCCGAACGACGCGCCGCTCGAGTAAGCGCCGCGTCGCGCTCGGCCTACGCGCGCGTCCACGCGACGCACGCCGCGTAGCCGGGCGCCGCATCGAGCCACGCCGCATCGAACGCCGCGACGCCGGCGGCGGGCGCGATCGGGTCGACGATCGTCGTCGCGGGTGTCGCCGAGTCGCGCGGCGGCACGACCGCGAACGCGCGCAGCCCGCCGACGATGCCGGTGCCGAGCGCCTTGAGCAGCGCCTCCTTCGCGGACCACACCCGCATGAATTCGCCCTCGCGCGCGCCGGTCGGCAGATCGTCGAGATATGCGATCTCGGCGGGTGCGCACACTTCGCGCGTCAGCGCGCGCCAGTCCGTCGCGCGGTTGCAGCCCTCGATATCGACGCCGACGCGACCGGCCGGCACCCATGCGAGCAGCGCATGAGCGCCCGCATGCGACACGTTGAAGTCGAGCGACGCACGATGCGCAGGGTCCAGCGACGGCCGCCCCGCTGCGTCGACGACGATTGCGACCGCGCGCGGCGCGATGCCGAGCGCCGCGCCGAGCACGTCGCGCAGCGCGGCGCGCGTCGCGGCGCTGCGCACCCCATCCTCGTGCCGCAGGAAACGTGCGGCGCGGGCGCGCTCGTCGTCGCTCAGCGCCGCATACGCGGGCGACGCGAGCGGGACGCGCCAGTCGAAATCGATGCGCGCGATCCGCACGCCGGCGCGCGCGGCGGCGGGCGGCACGTCGAGTGCGTGCATGCGCCATGCGCGGGGCGTTTCAACGGGAGAAGCGGAATCGGACGGAATGGACATCGGCGCGCGGCAGTCTGTGCATGGGAGCGAAACGTCCGATGTTAATCGATCGCGGCGGCGGCCGGCTGCTGCTGCGGGCGCGCGACGCGAACGAGGCTGCGCGTCGCGCTCGCATACGCTGGGTCACCCGCTCGCCGCCCTGCCCGGCACGCCGCTCCCCGTCACTCGCCCGCGCGACGTCGGGTGCAGCGCGTGCACGACGCCCGGTGCATCGGCCGGCAGCACGCCGTGTTGCAGCCAGTACAACGCGACCGGCCACAGCGTGTCGGTGAAGCGGCTGTGGAAAAACGCGAAATGACCGATCGCGTCGACGCCGATGTCGGCCGGCGCGATCCGCAGATGCGTGACGTTGCTGCCCGTGTAGTAGCCGACCAGCCGCTCGATCGCGGCGACCGTGCCGAACGCGTCGTCGTCGATGCCGACCGCGAGCATCGGCGCCGACAGCCCCGCGAAGCGCGCCGGCAACGCGGCACGGCTCGCCGCGCCGTCGTCGAGCACGCTGCCGAGGTAGCCGTCCTCGAAACGCGGCCGCGAACGCGCCCACGACAGCGCGATACCGCGCGGCGTGTCCTCCATCCAGCCGAGCCGCTTCGCGGGCACGTAGCCGAACACGGCGGCGAGCGCGGGCATCGCGACATGCCACTTCCACCACATGCGGCGCCGCTCAGCGGGCAAATAGTCGCGCCAATACGCGTACTGCGCGCCGACGGTCACCGCATGCCGCACGTGCACGTTCGATGCCGCGAGGCCGAGCACGCAGCCGCCGATGCTGTGCGCAACCACATCGAGCGGCTGGCCCGGAAACGCGTCGCGCGCATAGTGCAGCGCGGCTTCACAATCGAGCCGTCCCCAGTCGAGCCAGTTCGCGCGCAGCTTCGCGAGCTGCGCCGGACGCGATCCGCCGATACCGCGATAGTCGTAGACGAGCACGTCGCGCCCTTGCGCGAACAGCCAGGCCGCGAAACGAAAGTAGTAGTCGCAGCGCACCGACGTCGCGCAGTTGATGACCGTCACGGGCCGCGCTGCGGCGCCGCCGCGATGGCGCCACACGTGGCCGCGCAGTTCGTAGCCGTCGGCTGCCCGCAGCGTCACGGGTTCGGGCGGCAATGCGCCCGCCGCGCGACTGCCCTGCGCTGCGCCGCTTTCCTCGTTCGAAATCGTCATCGTGTCTCCTGTCGGTCCGAGTTAGCGCTTTAGCGCTTTAGCGCTTTAGCGCTTACTCGGATCCCACGCATAGCGGTCGGTCCGAGTTGGCGCGTCAACGCTGACTCAGCCTCCCCGTCCGCAACCAACCCGCCTCCATTGAACTTGACGCGTGCCGCGTTCTCAACCAATCTTGCTGCTCCGTTCGCATGAGTCACGCGCATGTCAACGCCACTCGTCCGCCTCCCGTCGCTCGATCTCGTCCGCGGCTTCGTCGCCGTCGGCCGCCGCATGAGCATCACGCTCGCCGCGCAGGATCTGTGCGTCACGCAGTCGGCGGTCAGCCGCCAGGTCCATGCGCTCGAAGCGCATCTCGGCGTGACGTTGCTGCAGCGCGGCTACCGGAAGATTTCATTCACGCCGGAAGGCGAGCGACTGTTCCGCGTCGCCGATGCGGCGCTGCACGGCCTGCAGGACACCGTCGCGTCGCTCGCCGCCGCGCGCGAGCGCCAGCCCGTGACGATCACCGCCAGCATCGGCGTGACCGCGCTGTGGCTGCTGCCGCGGCTCGGCCGGCTGCAGGCGCGGCTGCCCGAAATCGACCTGCGCGTCGCCGCGAACGACAAGGTACTCGATTTGCGCGCGGAGGGCATCGACCTCGGCATCCGCTACTGCCCGCGCGAGCGCGCGCCGGCCGGCGCGCTGCGCCTGTTCGACGAGATCGTCATGCCGGTCGGGCATCCCGCGCTCGCCGCGCGGCCGGTCACGAGCGCGGCCGCGATCGCCGATCACGTGCTGCTCGAATTCGACGGGCCGCCGCAACCGCAGTTGCAGTGGCACGCGCACCTGCACGCGGCCGGGCTCGGCGACGCGCGCCCGAAAGGCGTGCTGCGCTTCAACCAGTACGATCAGGTGATCCAGGCCGCGATCGCCGGCCAGGGCATCGCGCTCGGCCGGCTCGCGCTCGTCGCGCCGATGCTCGCCGACGGCCGGCTCGCGGTGCTCGGGCCGCACACGCAGACGCTGTCGGAAACGTACGGCTACTGGCTGTTCCAGCACGATCCGGCCCCGCGCCGCGAAGTCGCCGACGTGCGCGACTGGATGCTCGCCGAAGCGGCCGAATGCGATGCGTCGATGCACGCGCACGACATGACGTCGGCCTGAGCCGACGGTGCGGATGCGCGTGACCGCGGACAGCCGACGTCGCCCCTTCGCATTCCCGTCACGCATGCCAACCTGACCGAATGATCGCTTGAGCGACGACCGCCCCGCTCGTCTAATCGGATCGAGCGCGACCGTTTCGCCGCGCGCCTTCATCCGGAGACACGCATGACCCCGATCGAGCAGGAAGTCCGGCGCCGCTGGCTGCCCGTGCTGGCAGGCGGCCTGATCATGGGCGCCGCGCTCGGCATCCGGCACGTGCAGGGCCTGTTCCTGGCGCCCGTGTCGCTCGACCACGGCTGGTCGCGGGAGGCGTTCGGGCTCGCGCTGGCGTTGCAGAACCTGATCTGGGGCGTCGCGCAACCGTTCACCGGGATGATCGCCGACCGCTTCGGCTCGGTGCGCGTGATCGTCGCCGGCATGCTGCTGTACGCGGCCGGGCTCGTCACGATGGCGCAGGCGGCCACGACCGGCGTGTTCACGGTCGGCGCCGGGCTCGTGATCGGCATCGCGCTGTCGGGCTCGGCGTTCGCGTCGATCTACGGCGCGCTGAGCCGCCTGTTCCCGCCCGATCGGCGCGGCTGGGCGCTCGGGGTTGCCGGCGCGATCGGCGGGCTCGGCCAGTTCTGCATGGTGCCCGTCGCACAGGAACTGATCGGCGGCATCGGCTGGCGGCACGCGTTCATCGCGCTGGCGCTCGTCGCCGCGTTGCTCGCGCCGCTCGCCGTGCTGCTGCGCGACCGGCCCGCGCAGGCGGCGGGCGCCGCCGCCGGCCCCGAACAGTCGATCGGTGAAGCCGTGCGCGAGGCGTTCGCGCATCGCGGCTTCTGGCTGCTGAACGCGGGCTTCTTCGCGTGCGGCTTCCAGCTCGCCTTCATCGCGACGCACCTGCCCGCGTACCTGCTCGACCACGGGCTGCCGACGCGCCATGCGAGCGTCGCGCTCGCGCTGATCGCGCTGACCAACGTGGCCGGCACCTATGCGTGCGGCCATCTGGGCGGGCTGCTGCGGCGCAAGTACGTGCTGTCCGTGCTGTATCTCGTGCGTGCGCTCGCGATGGCCGCGTTCGTCGCCGCGCCGCTGTCGCCCACGAGCGTCTACGTGTTCGCGGCCGTGATGGGCTTCACGTGGCTCGGCACGGTCCCGCTGACGAACGGCGTGATCTCGCAGATGTTCGGCGTGCGCTACATCGCGACGCTGTTCGGCTTCGTATTCTTCGGCCACCAGCTCGGCAGCTTCTTCGGCGTGTGGCTCGGCGCGCTCGTGTACGACGCGACGCATTCGTACCTGCCGCTGTGGATCGGCTCGATCGCGCTCGGCGTGCTCGCGGCGCTACTGCACCTGCCGATCGACGACGCGCGCGTCGCGCGCCCGGCATCGGGGAACGCGGCATGGGCATGATGTGCGCGGCGCTGGCCGCCGGCACGCTCGCGTTCGTCGCGTGGTGCGGCGCGGCCTACTTCGATGCGGGCGTCGCCTACGCGCTGCTCGAGCACGTCGCCTTCTGCAATTGATGCGGCAAACCGGAGCGGACGGTCAGCGGCGCTTCGGCAACGTGGCCAGCGCATCGAGCGCACGGGCGCGCGCGGCCGAGTGCTCGACGAGCGGCGCCGGATAGTCGACGCCGAGCCGTACGCCGGCCGCTTCGAGCGCCAGCGGCGACGCTTCCCAAGGTGCGTGGATCGATGCGTCGTCGAGGCCGGCGAGCTCGGGCACCCAGCGCCGCACGTACGCGCCGTCCGGGTCGAACTTCTGCCCCTGCGCGACCGGATTGAAGATGCGGAAATACGGCGCGGCGTCGGCGCCGCAGCCGGCCACCCATTGCCAGCTCGCCGCGTTGTTCGCGGGATCGGCGTCGACCAGCGTGTCGCGGAACCACGCTTCGCCCGCGCGCCAGTCGATCAGCAGGTGCTTGATCAGGAACGACGCGACGACCATCCGCACGCGGTTGTGCATCCAGCCGGTCGTCCACAGCTCGCGCAGGCCTGCGTCGACGAGCGGATAGCCGGTCCGCCCGCGCTGCCACGCACGTAACGCGGCGGGATCGTCGCGCCACGGCATCGCATCGAACTGCGCGCGGAAGTTGTCGGTCGCGAGCGCCGGGAAGTGATACAGCAGCGTGTAGCTGAATTCGCGCCAGCCGAGCTCGCTCAGGAACTTGTCGGCGTGCGCCGCGTACGCCGCGCCGCCTGCGTGCGCGGCGCCCTGCACCGCATGCCACACCTGTCGCGGCGACACGTTGCCGAAGCGCAGGAACGGCGAAAGCCGGCTCGTCGCGGGGCGATCGGGACGGTCGCGCGCATCCGCATAGCCGGCGAGCGCGGTCGTCACAAACGTATCGAGCTGTGTGTGCGCGCCGGCTTCGTCGGGCGCCGGCCACGCGTCGCGCAGGCCGCCGGCCCAGTCCGGCGCAGGCGGACGCAACGCAAGTGCGTCGAGCGACAGCGCACGGTCGCGCACGGCTTGCGACCATGGATGAAACGCGATCCGCTCGGGCGCCGGCAACGGCGCGGCGACCGTGCGATCGCGGCGCGCCGCGCGCCAGTACGCGGTGAAGACCTGGTACGGGCCGCCGCTGCCCGTCAGCACCTCCCACGGCTCGTTCAACAGGCTGCCGTTGCTGCTCTCGACCGTCACGCCGCGCGCCTTGAGCGATGCCTTCAGCGCCGCGTCGGCGTCGCGCTGCGGTTGCGCATAGCGGCGGTTCCAGTACACGGCGGCCGCACCCGTGTCGCCGACGACGCGCTCGATCTCGCGCTGCGCGTCGCCGCGCAGCAGCAGCAGGCGCCCGCCATGCCGCGCGAGCGCGGCGTCGAGCCCGGCCAGCGACCCGTGCAGCCACCAGCGCGCCGCGCCGCCGAGCGCGGGTCCGGCGCCGGCGCCCGTGTCGTCGACGAACACGCAGACGAGCGGCCGGCCGGATTCGACCGCGCGCGTCAACGCGGGCTGATCGGTCACGCGCAGATCGTCGCGGAACCAGACGATCGCGGGGGCAACGGACGGCTGGGCAGACACGGGCAGGCACCTCGATGACGAAAGCAAAGGGAGACGCGTATTGTCGCGGCTGCGCTGCGCGGTGTCGACGCCGGTCGTCACGGCCGGCACGCCACGGCGACACCGAACGCGACCGCACGATCCACTTCAATTCAAAGGAAGTCGTGCTGCCGGACGGCCGCACGCACGGCATGTTGCTCTGACGGTGTTGCACGTCGAACGGTTCGGGCACACCGCACACCGCGCACGGTCGACGCAACACCGAACGCAGCGAGCCACGCTGCGGCTGCCCGACGGTCGTCCGTGCCCGCCGGGGCGACCGGCTGATCCGGTCAACGATGCATCGCGTCAATCGAGCCGGAACGTGGCCTCGAAGCGCTCCGCAAACGCATCGAACTCGGCTTCCGGCAGATGGTTGATGCCGCCTGCGCACTTGCGCCCGCCCCCGGTCGCGAAGCCGCGGCAGAACTCGTCCGCGCCGATCGGCCGGCCGTCGGGCACGCGTACGCTGACGACGAGCCCGCCGCCCGCGCGCGGCGACAGCACCGCGAGCGCCGCATGCGGCGCGTCGCGCATTCGCTCGTTCGCGAGCATGCCGGTCGCGCGCCGCGCCCACGGATGATCGGGCATCCGGACCAGCGTCGCGCCCGGCACCTCGCGCAGCGGCGCGAGCGCGCACGCGCGCGCCATGTCGTCGCGGTAACCGTCGCGCAACGCGGCGAACACGGCCGTCCCGCGCACGAAATCGAGCGGATCGACGCATGGCAGCATCGCGTCCGCGAGCGCCGCCGGATCGAAGTGCAGATCGCCGACGCACTCGCCGTAGGCGTTGTAGTTCAGATAGCGCCCGAGTTCGGCGAGCACGCCCCGCACGGCTTCGTCGACGCCGTGCTCGCGCGCCAGCGCCTCGCCGAGCGCCGGCAGTTCGTCGCCGAACGCCGCGACGATCGCCCAGCGCGCGTACCGGCCGTCGAGATGGCGGTTCACGATCGCACTCGTACAGACGTCGGCCGCCATGTCGATATGCGCGTCGAAGCGCGGATGGTCGGGCAGCTCGCCGGCAAAGTGATGGTCGAAGTAACGGACCGTCGCGCCGTCGCGCAGCAGCCGCGCGCACGCGTCGCGGTTCTGGTCGTGCGACACGTCGAGCACGGTGACGATGTCGTCGGCGCCCGCGTCGATGCGCTCGAGCAGCCTGATGTCGCGCTTCACGCCGGTCACGAGCGTGCCGTGCACGCGTTCCGCGAGCCGCAGTTGCTGAAGCGCGCACAGGCCGTCCGCGTCGCCGTTGAACGCGAAGACATGCCGCGCGTACTGGTTGTCCTGCATGATCCGTTGCTCCATCGTCAACGCATGAAATCCGCCGTTCGCGCAAGTGGCGTGCACGCCGAACGCGCGCGCCAAGTATTGTGCCGCAACCGCGCGCGCCTTCGATACAGCGTAGCGGCGCTGCCCTGCAAACGGCTTGCGGGTCGCCTGCATGTCGTTCGCCACGAGCGTGCTGTTGCCGCTTTATGCGCAGCACGACTTCCCGCTTGAGCGCCGTCGTGCGAAACACACGGATATCGGGCAGTGCGCCGTCGAGGTCGGTTCTCTCGCCCGGCTCCCTCAACGTACCGGGCACGAATGCATCGCCTCGATCCCGAGCTTTCACGCCGAGGCGGGCCCGCGCCGCACCTGACGGTCGACGCAATGTCGTTTTATGTCATACGTCATCAGATGTGAAAACTTCCGCTTTCCATCGCCTGATTTCTCCAAAACCCAGAAAATTTCCGGGTAAACCCGCGGCGTCATCGCCAACGCGCCGGCGTACCATGTCATACGACGACGTACTACATAAACTGCCACCCAGACGCGACGCGGGCTACCGCCCCGTCCGCGGCCGCCCGACCGGAGACACCGTTGAACCCGCCCTCGTCCGCCCTGCCCGGCCGCGACCCGCTCGCGTCCGCCGTCTCGAAAGTGAAGTGGCACGTGCTGCCGCTCGTGCTGATCATGTTCATCGCGAACTACATCGACCGCGTGAACGTCGGCTTCGTCGATCGCCATCTCGAAGCGTCGATCGGCATCGGCGCGGCCGCGTACGGGCTCGGCGCCGGGTTGTTCTTCGTCGGCTACGCGCTGTTCGAAGTGCCGTCGAACCTGCTGATGCAGCGCTACGGCGCGCGCATCTGGCTCGCGCGGATCATGGCGACGTGGGGCATCGTCGCGGCCGCGATGGCGTTCGTGTGGAACGACACATCGTTTTATGCGCTGCGCTTTCTGCTCGGCGCCGCCGAGGCCGGCTTCTTCCCCGGCGTCGTGCTGTACCTGTCGCAATGGCTGCCGCCGCAGGAACGCGGCAAGGCGATGGCGATCTTCCTCGGCGGCTCCGCGTTCGCGTCGGTGCTGTCCGGGCCCGTCACCGGCGCACTGCTGTCGATCCGCGGCTTCGGCCTCGCAGGCTGGCAGTGGATGTTCCTGATCGAAGGGCTGTTCTCGGTCGCGCTGTGCGGCGCGAGCTGGCTGCTGCTGAAATCGCATATCCGCGACGCGACGTGGCTCACGCCGGAAGAACGCACGGCGCTCCAGAACGCGCTCGACGACGAGCGCGCGACGCGCGACGTCCGCTCGAACGTGCCGGTGCGCGCGACCACGCTGCTGCGCGATCCGCAAATCATGCTGTTCTGCTTCCTGTACTTCTCGATCCAGCTGACGATCTACGCGGCCACGTTCTGGCTGCCGACCATCATCCGCAAGATGGGCGGCCTCACCGATTTCCAGGTCGGCCTGTACAACACGATTCCGTGGATGATCGCGATCGGTGCGATGTACGGCTTCGCGGTGCTGTCGTCGAAGTGGAAGCATCCGCAGCGCTGGCTCGCGTTCGCGCTCGTGCTTGCCGCGTGCGGACTGTTCGCATCGACGTCGCCGAATCCGGTGTGGTCGTTCGCGTCGATCTGCTTCGCCGCGCTCGGTTTCAAGGCAGCGGCGTCGCTGTTCTGGCCGATCCCGCAGGGCTATCTCGACACGCGCGTGGCCGCGGCCGTGATCGCGCTGATCAACTCGGTCGGCAACCTCGGCGGCTTCGTCGCGCCGACGGCCTTCGGCTATCTGAAGCAACATACGGGTTCGATCACGGGCGGGCTGTATGCGCTCGCGATCGCTTCGCTCGTCGCCGCGGTCGCCGCGCTGTTCGCGCGCACGCACCGGCGCAGCGATCCGCCGCGCGGCCGGCCGGCCGACGAATCCTTCACGCACGCTTCGATGCTCCGCCATGCCGAACACTGACCGCCTGACCGTCGTCGTCTCGAATGCCGTCGACGGCGACCTCGCCACGTTCTCCCTCGCCGGCGACGGCACGCTCGCGCCGCTCGCCCGTTATCCGGCCGCCGACGCCGCGATGCCGATCGCCGTGCAGGCCGACCGCGCGCGGCTCTACGTCGCGACGCGCGGCGAGCAGCCGACGATCGTCGCGTTCCGCGTCGCCGCCACGGGCGCGCTCGTGCGCATCGGCGCGACCGCGATCGACGCGAGCCATGCGTACCTGTCGCTCGACCGCAGCGGCCGCTGGCTGCTCGGCGCGTCGTACGGCGGCAGTTCGCTGAGCCTCTACGACGCGGCGCGCGTGCGCGACGGCGACGGCACGCCGCTGCAAGTCGCGGGCGGCATCGCGAACGCGCATGCGGTGATCGTATCGCCGGACAACCGCTTCGCGTACGTCAGTTCGCTGGGCTCGGATCGGGTGTTCGGCTTTGCGCTCGTCGAGGACGCCGCCGGCGTGCGCGCGGTCGAACACGGCGAAACGCGCGTGCCGGCCGGCTTCGGCCCGCGTCACCTGCGGTTCGCGGATGACGGCCGCACGCTGGTCGTCGTCAGCGAATTCCGGGGAACGCTCGCGACCTTCGCGCGCGACGCCGACACCGGCCGGCTCGGCGACCCGCACGTGAGCGCGCGCCATCCGGCCGTCGCCGAACTCGCGCAAGGCCATGCGCGCCCGCCCGCTCCCGCCGAACCGTCCGTGTGGGCCGCCGATCTGCACCTGACGCCCGACGAGCGCTTCGCGTACGTCAGCGAGCGCACGTCGAGCCGGTTGCTCGGCTATCGCCGCAACGAAGACGGCACGTTCGAGCCCACCCACGCGACACCCACCGAGACCCAGCCGCGCGGGTTCGCGATCGATCCGTCGGGACGCTGGCTCGTCGCCTGCGGCGAACAGTCGGAACACGTGGCCGTGTATGCGATCGCGCCGGACGATGGCACGCTGTCGCTGCACGCGCGCGTGCCGGGCGGACGCGGCGCGAACTGGATCGCGATCGTCTGACGGTCTGAAAAAGATTCGGCGCCTGCGCGGGAACCGACACCCCGATGCGGGTGCGACGTTCAGCGCCGCTCGCTCGGCGCAACGCCCGTCCAGCGCTTGAACGCGCGCGTGAAATTGGCAGCCGAACTTCCTGCGCAGCTTCTGCATCAACTTCGTCAGCTCGAACATGCATTATTTCGGCGACATCGATTCGCGCAACGTGATCCAGCAGACGCAGGTGCTGAACCCGTGGTGGATGCTGCCGTTCCAGCTGTTCTGCTTCAATTTCGGCAGCACGCACGCGATCCATCACTTCGTGGTGCGCGATCCGTTCTACATCCGGCAACTGACCGCGCGCACCGCGCATGCGGCATTACGCGAAGTCAGCGTGCGCTTCAACGACGTCGGCACGTTCGCGCGCGCGAATCGCTGGGGCGGCTATCGTCCGCCGCGCGGCACGCACAGCGCGCAGGCCGACGCGTAACGCCGGCGGCGCGCGACATCAGCGCGGCCTCAATCGCCGATCGGCGGCATCGGTCCCTGGCCGCGGATCCACGACCAGTTCGCGAGCTCGGCCATCTCCTTGTCGCCGCGGCTGTCGCCGTACGCGAACAATTGCTTCGGCGGCCGGTTGCCCCACCACCCGCGCAGCCGCACGACCTTCTGCGGACCCCAGCAGTTCTCGCCGTCGAGCCGGCCGGCGAAGATGCCGCGCTCGAACGCGAGCCGCGTCGCGAGCACCGCGTCGAAGCCGGCCGTCTTGGCCCACTTCTCCAGATACAGCGACGGCGACGCGCTGACCAGCACGACTTCATGCCCGCGCGCGCGATGTTCGCGAACGCGCTCGAGCATTTCCGGACGCACGAGCCTCGGCAGATCACTGTCGACGAACCTGCGCGCCTGGGCATCGAGCGCGTCCTCGCGGATCGGCCCGAACGCGAACGACGCGAACTTCGCCTTCGCGTCGCCGCGCGACAGCAGCCCGGCCTTCATCGCGACGATCCACGGTAGCGCGCGCAGCCCGGCCCACGCGAAACGCGGCGTGCCGACCGTCTGGCGGACGAAATGGCGAAAGCTGTCGGTAGTCGTGATGGTGCCGTCGAAATCGAAGGCGGCGACGATGCGATCGGTCATGAAGAATCGGCGGGAAAGCGATGAGATGCCCGGGAAGATAGCAGACTCGTGGCCCCCACGCGAAACCGTATCGCCCGACACGAGACCGCGCGCGGCGAAGCGCATGCGGTCGAGTCGTTCGCTCAGCGCGACGGCCGCGCGGCAAGCGCCGCCGGCAGCACGACGTTCATCAGGTGATCGGCGCGCGACAGCAGGTCGGTCACGCGCTCGTCCAGCCCGCGCAGTTGCGCCGGCTGCATCCGGATCTGCTGGACGGCCTGCCCGACGATGTTGCGGCGGTCGAACAGCGTGCGCTCGACGCCCGCATCGTCCGGCGCCCGCACGACGTCGGACACCGCACTCAGCGCCGCGAGCACGACCACGAGGTTTTCCTCCGCATGGCGGACCTTCGCGGCGAGTTCCTCAGTGCGGCGCGGGAAAAAACCGAGCGACTGCTTCAGCGCGCCGAGCGCCGCGCGGTAGTCGACATGGCTGGACGTCCCACCGAACCAGCGTTCGAACATGCCGGCCTTGCGTGTCGCCTGCGCGAGCATCCCGGCCATCATGTCGGCCGCGCCGAGTTCGTTGAATTCGCGCGTCGCCGCCGCGACGGCTTCAACCAAGTTGCCGGCCGTCTCCAGCGCGCCGTCGCCGATCGTCGCGACCGTCGCGAGCTTCAGCGGCACCAGTTGCCGGATATGCCGCTCGATGCGCGGCGCGTAGTCGGGATAGAGGTTCGGAAAGCCGGCCTGCGCGGCGCGGAAGCACGCTTCGAGCTGGGGATGATTCGATTCGCCGAACAGCGCACGGCCGATGGCGTCGGCGGGCGCCGCGCGCACGGCTTGATCGGGGGCGGGCGCCGGCCCGAAATCGAGCGCCTGCGGGGCGGGCCGCGCCGGCGCACGCGCGACCGGCGCACCGGGCGCGGCCGGCGCGTCGAACGCAAGACGCCCGGGCGTGCGCTCGGGCGTCGCATCGAACTCGAGCCGTTTCGGCTCGTCGGACGGATTCGTCATCGCTGCTTCCTGCCCGGCGCGGCGGTGTTTCGCGCGCCGGGCTGCCGCCCGTCAGACCGCGCCGCCGTACGCGCGGACGAAATCGCCGAGGCCGCGGTTGTAGCCCGCGCCGACCGCCTTGAACATGAAGTGGCCGTCGCGACGATAGAAGCTGCCGACCTGCACCGACGTCTCCATCGAGAAGTCCTCCTCGAGCGCGTACTTCGCGATCACCGCGCCCGACACCTCGTCGGCGATCTGGATGTAGCTGTTGCGAACCTGCCCGAAATTCTGGCGGCGCGCTTCGGCCTGGTCGATCGTCACGACCACCGAGATTTCCTCGACGTCGGCCGCGAGCTTCGTGATGTCGATGAAGATCACTTCGTCGTCGCCGTCGCCACTGCCCGTGCGGTTGTCGCCGCTATGCACGACGCCCAGGCACTTCGACGAAGGCATCCCCCGCTTCGGGAAATCGTCGCCCGGCTGAATGAAGGTTTCCTTGCGCTCCATCGTCCGCACTTCGCTGTTGTAGAACACGAAATGCTGATCCGAGATCAGTTTCGGATTGCTCTGCGCGTCGTACTTGCACAGGAACACCGACACGTCGAGATCGAAATCCGTACCCGTGTCCGTCGCGTTCGCGTCCCAACCGAGACCGATGCGGAATTTCTGCGTGCCGGGCGCTTCCTTCGACAGGTTGACGCGACCGCCTTTCGACAAATTGATCATCTGAACCTCTTCTGCTGGAACCGCCGTTGCGCCGGCGGCGATGCCGGGCCGCGCGCGGCGGCCCCTTCGTGGATGGTTTTCGTGCCGCGTGACGCGCTTACTTGCCCGCCACCGCCGCGCGGTCTTCCTTGCGCTGCACGACGATCGACGACCACACGGCCGCGGCGATCATCGCCGCGCCGACCAGGCCCGTGACGACCTCGGGCACCTCGAGCTTCACGCCGAGGAACATGATGGTCGCGAGCGCGCCGATCGCCCAGAACGCACCGTGTTCGAGATAGCGGTACTGCGCGAGCGTGCCTTTCTTCAGCAGCACGAGCGTCATTTCCCGGATGTAGGCCGCACCGACGCCCAGGCCGAGTGCGATCAGGAAGATGTTGTTCGACAGCGCGAACGCGCCGATCACGCCGTCGAAGCTGAACGACGAATCGAGCACTTCCAGATACATGAAGCCCGCGACGCCTTCTCGCACCACGCGCGTGCCCGTGTCCTCGCCGCCGACCAGGTCGCCCACGCCGTGCGCGATCACGAAGCCGATCACGCCGAACGCGCCCGCGAGCAGGAAGCTCACCTGCTCGGTTGCCGGCACGTAGAACGACGCGACGATCACGATCGCGAGCGTCAGCGCCACTTCCAGCGCGGTGATGCGGCCGAGATGGCGCATCGGGCCTTCGAGGAAGCCGATCCAGTGCTCGTCCTTCTCGGTGTCGAGCATGAACTTGAAGAACACCATCAGCAGGAACGCGCCACCGAACGCCGACACCTCGTGATGCGCGGACGTCAGCACTGCCGCGTACTTGTCCGGCGATTCGACCGCGAGCGTCAGCGCGTCCCACAGGCCGATGTGGCCGATCACCGCGACGATCAGCAGCGGGAACACGAGCCGCATGCCGAACACCGCGACCGGCAGGCCGAACACCATGAAGCGGTTGCGCCACTTCTCCGACCAGTTCTTGAGCACCGATGCGTTGACGACCGCGTTGTCGAGCGACAGCGAAATTTCGAGCACGCACAGGACCGCGACGATCAGCATGTCCTTCACGCCGCCGAGGAGATAGGCCGCGATCAGCGCGAGCGCGGTGAGCGACAACGGGATCTTGAAGTCTTTCAACATGATGGAGTAATCGAGTTCAGAAAAATGGGCAGGCGGGACGCGCTTACTTCGCGCGCACCCAGTCGCAGAATTCCTGCGTGATCAGGTGTTCGTAGATCTGTTCGTCGCTGAGATCGAGCGAT
The DNA here is from genome assembly GCF_017815075.1 of Burkholderia sp. AcTa6-5. NCBI lineage: Bacteria > Pseudomonadati > Pseudomonadota > Betaproteobacteria > Burkholderiales > Burkholderiaceae > Burkholderia > Burkholderia sp. AcTa6-5. The sequence continues at coordinate 26,905 of NZ_JAGIQE010000044.1, forward strand.
TCGAGATGCAGGAAGCCGACGTTCGGCATTTCGTCCGCCACTTCCGCGAGAAAGTCGAATTCGCTCGGATCGCCGACGCCGACGAGCGACCAGTACAGCGGGAAGTGCTGCGATTCGGCCAGCAGCTGACGCACGCGCTTGCGGTCGTTCTTCGGGTTCTGGCCGTCGGTGACGAACAGCACCCACGCGGGCAGATGGCCGTTCGCGGGCGCCGCAGCGGCCAGCGCGGGCGCGTCGTCCGCACCGCCGAACAGCCGGCTGAGAAAGCCGCGCTTTTCCTCGCGCTTCGGCTCCGGCGCACGGAAGAAGAAATCGACGATGTCGTTCATCACCGGTGCGTACTGCGTGCCGCCCCACTTTTCGATCCGTGCATTGAGCACGTGATCGGAAATGTACGAGCCGTAGTTGTCCGGCGTCGCGGTCGGCAGGCGGTCGTAGCCTTCGGTGAAGGTCCACGTGTCGACCTCGCCGTTGTCGTCGAACTTCAGTGCAATGCCGAGAATCCGGTCGTGCGTCTCCTGGATCACGCCCGACTGGTACAGCGGCTTCGCGGAACCCGAGATGTCGAGCGCCGCGCCGACGCGCACGACCGGCGGCTTCAGGATCCGACGTTTTTCGAGGACGATCGCGACCTTCGCCGCGCGTTTCTCAAGCGTAATCATGCGGTGTTCTCTCAGTTCTCTTAGTTGTGCTTCGGAGCGAATCGGGTGATCAGGTCCTGTTCGAGCTGGCGCAGGCGCGGCGCGTCCTGCTCGCGCTGGCGGCGTCCGTCGGCGATGATCTGCGTGATGTCGTCGAACGCGCCGAACAGCTGCTGCTGCGCGTATTCGAACGTGTCGGTCGAGATCACCGGACGCTGGCCGAGCTTCGCGACTTCCTGCGCGTTCTGGCGATTCAGGTCGGCCTGCGCGCGGATCGCCTCGTCGGCCGCGTCGTACGTCGCGTTCGCGAGCGCCGCCGCGCGCTTCGTGCTCAGCTGTTCGAGGTAGAGCGCGAACGCGTTGGTCCACGCGGGGATCAGCACGGTCTTGATCGTCATGAACTTCGACGTCAGCGTGCGTTTCTGGTCCTGCTCCATCCGGATCTGCGGCGCGAGCTGCTTCGACATCAGCATCGCGCGGTCGAGATCGTCGAGCTTGCTTTCGAGCGCGTCGACCTTGCGCTTCACGTCGAGCAGGCGCTGTGCGGCGAACGCATCGTCCGCCGGCTGCTGGCCGGCCGCCAGATGCGCGCGCAGCGCCGCAAGCGCCGTTTCGCCGTGCGCCTTCGACTGCGCGAGTTCCTGGTGCAGCGCGTAGTTGTCGTTGTACATCCGCTCGAGCTCGTCGATGCCGGCCTTCTGGCGCTGCGCATGGTTTTCGAGCTCGACGACGAGCGTGTCCATCCGCTTGCTCACCGATTCGTACTGCGACAGCAGCTTCTCCTTGGTCGAGCGGAACAGCCGCGTGACCTGCGTGAGCAGCCCGCCCTTGTCGGCGCCGCGCGGGTCGAGCCCTTTAGCGGTCGCGATCAACTCGTTGAGCTTGTCGCCGAACTGGTCGGCGTCCGACGCGCGGACGCTCGCGAGGATCTGCTGGGAGAAGGCGGCGATCCGCGTGCCCTGTGTCGCGCCGAGCTGGTCGATCTCGTCGACGGTGATCAGGCGCGCGTGTTCCGTCGGCTGCGCGGCCGGCACGGCGACGTTGGCGACGGCGGCCGGGGCGGCGATGGGCGACAAAGACGGCGTGGAAGGACGATCGCTGACCGCATCGGATTTGTTGTCGTCGAATAGCGGCTTCATGTGGCTACCACGTTTCCTTTTCTGCTTTTTGCTACGTGTTGTCGTGCGCGCGAGGCGCGCTTGCGCGGTGCCGTCGGTGCTCTCTCACGGGCGGCAGACCGGACAATAAAGGGCGACGATGCATGGCGTCAAGGGAAGGATTTCTTTCAATTTCCATTCATTTTGTAATGTCGTGAACGCGCGCGAGGCGCGGACGTCGCCATTCCTGCCGCCATGTGCGTAGGGCACGCACGATCGGCGCGCATCAAAACTTACACGCCCGATCAAAGTGAAAGAGAAATGAAATAGACGATTTTTGCAGATGTGGCGCGGGCCCCTCTGGCATGAAATGCGCGTGCTCGTCGGTCGCGCGTCAGCGATCCCGCACGCGATGCATGCCGAGCCGAGACCGGACGAACGGCACCGATAAGTCACGAATCGTGAAATCCCATCGTCCGTCGATACCGACAAAAGTCGTGCTGAAATGCCGGTCGTCGGCCCACGTCATCTCGTCCAGATGGCACGACGCATACATCGCACCGACCGTGCGCTGCGCGAGCACCTTCAGCGGCCCCTTCGACACGAGCGTAAACGTGACCGCTTCCTCGAACGGGCAGTCGTAGTCGGTGACAAGCAGAAACGCGGCCGGCGTCTCGAACTGGCGCAGCAGCACGTAACCGGAAACGGCGAGACCGGAACGCACGCCATCCACGAGCACATCGGTGCGCGCCGGCCACGCTTCATACGGCCCGTCGTGCGTTGCGAGCGCGAAGCGGTCGACCGGCTTCATCACCGCGCTGCCCTAGGCATACTGCTTCCCCGCTCCATCACCGTGTCAATGCGCAGCCTTCCGATACAGCGCAACGTACCCCGCGAGCATCAGCAGCAGCGATCCGCTGACGCGATTCAGCCACTTCTCGCCGGCCGCCTTCCATACGCGGACCGAATGCACGCCCAGCAGCGCGTAACCGGTCATCCCGATCGCGTCGATCGCCACGATCGTCGCCGCGAGAATCGCGTACTGCGGCGCGATCGCGTGCGACCGGTCGACGAACTGCGGCAGCAGCGCCGACATGAACAGGTAGTACTTCGGGTTGCTCATCGCGACGAAAAAGCTCTTCAGAAACGCGCTCCGGCGATCGGGCGTCGCAGGCACGCATGGCTGCGCAGCCGCGGCCCCGCCGCTCGATATCAGCATCCGGATGCCGACATACGCGAGCCACGCCGCGCCGAGCAGCTTCAGCGTCACGAACGCCGTTTCCGACGCGTCGAGCAGCACGCCGAGGCCGAACCCGACCAGCGCAACGAGCACGACGTCGGCGGTGACCGCGCCGAGCATACCGACCATCGCGTGACGCAGCCCGTAGCGCGAACCGTTGCTCATCGCGAGCAACACCGTCGGGCCGGGCGTCGCGACACCGACGGACAGGATCAGCGCAAAGGCGAGCAAGGCGGAGAGCGACATGGTGTGGCGTTCCTTTTGAAGAGTGCGATGCGGACGGGCGGTATGGAACCGATCGACCCGACAGACCGCAATCGGCACGCACGGTTTGTTACGACGAATGCGGACTTCGCATGATCGCATGTTCGTCCCGACGCCCGCTCGGCGGTTGTGCGCCGTCGCCGGTGAACGGCCCGCGGTTATCTCAAATAGTGGACTGATTTCCCCGTAAACGACAATGATTCTCGTTTACGTTAGACTCCGCCGCTCGATAAAAGCACGTCCGCGACAGTACGGACGCGTCACGCCGCCCGGATTCCGACTTGCCGCCCTGGGACGGATCATCGACCACACCGATTTGCGTCCCATGTCGACATTTTCGTTACCCGCCCGGCGTCTCACGCCGATTGCCTTCGGCATTGCGCTCGCCTGCGCCTTCCCGGCCGCCGCACACGCTCAGCAAGCGACTTCCGCCGCCAACACCGCGCCCGATGGCGCCGTGCTGCCGTCGATCAACGTGACCGGCGCGGCCGAGCCGCTGCCGGGCGATCTCGCGCCGACCTACGCCGGCGGCCAGGTCGCGCGCGGCGCGGATTTCGGCGTGCTCGGCCAGCAAAAGGCGAGCGACGTGCCGTTCAGCATGACCACCTACACGTCGAAACTGATCGAGGACCAGCAGGCGCGCACGCTCGCCGACGTGCTCGACAACGATCCGGCCGTGCGCAGCGCATCCGGCTACGGCAACTTCTCGCAGGTGTTCGTCATCCGCGGGTTCGCGCTCGCCGGCGACGACGTGTCGCTCAACGGCCTGTACGGCGTCACGCCGCGGCAGCTCGTCCAAACCGATGCGGTCGAGCGCGTCGACGTGTTCAAGGGCGCGAATGCCTTCCTGAACGGGGCATCGCCGAACGGCTCGGCAGTCGGCGGCGGCGTGAACCTCCAGCTGAAGCGCGCGGACGACAAGCCGCTCACGCGCGTCACCGTCGACGGCGCCACGTCCGGTTCGCTCGGCACGCATGTCGACATCGGCCGCCGCTTCGGCAGCGAAGGCCAGTTCGGCGTACGCGTGAACCAGTCGATCAGCGGCGGCGACACGGCCGTCGACGACGAGCGCCGCCGCGGCAACGTGACGGCGGTGTCGCTCGACTGGCGCGGCGACAGGCTGCGCCTGTCAGGGGACTTCCTGTATCAGCGGCAGCGGATCGACAACGGCCGCCCGATCGTGCTCGTCAGCGGCAATCAGTTGCCCGCCGTGCCGTCCGCGACGCACAACTATGCGCAGCCGTGGAGCTTCAGCGAACTCGAGGACACGGTCGGGATCGTGCGCGCCGAGTACGACTTCCTGCCCGCGTGGACGGCCTACGTATCGGCCGGCGCGCGCCATACGAACGAGCACGGCGACTACTACACGCCGACCTACTCGTCGTCCGGCACGACCGGCTCGCGCCTGAGCGTGCCGCACAAGGAAGATGCGCAGTCGGCCGAAGCCGGCGTGCGCGGCCGCTTCACGACCGGCCCCGTGTCGCACTTCGTGACGGCCGGCGCGTCGTTCATCCGCGTCGACAGCCAGTCCGCGTACACGCTGTCGAACGCGTTTCCGACGACGCTCTACGATCCGGCGCCGGTCGCGTTCCCGCCGACGGCCTACGCAGGCGGCGACATGAACGATCCGGGCACGGTCACGAAGAGCTGGCTGCGCAGCGTCGCGGTGTCCGATACGCTCGGCTTCCTCGACGATCGTGTGCTGTTCACGATCGGCGCACGCCGCCAGTCGATTTCGGTCGACAATTTCAGCTACACGGGCGCGGTCACGGGCGTCTACAGCGACGCGATCACGACGCCGGTATTCGGTCTCGTCGTGAAGCCGTGGCGCAACGTGTCGATCTTCGCGAACCGCAGCGAAGCGCTCGCCCAGGGCGAGATCGCACCGAACACCGCACGCAACGCTGGCCAGGCGCTGTCGCCGTACCGCTCGAAGCAATATGAAGCCGGCATCCGGTACGACACCGACAAGGTCGGCGCGTCGCTCGCGCTGTTCCAGATCGAGAAGCCGATGGCGTACACCGATCCGGCGACGAACCTGTTCGGCGCCGACGGCACCCAGCGCCACCGCGGCATCGAGACGGCCGTGTACGGCGAACCGTGGAAAGGCGTGCGGCTGATCGCGGGCGCGACGTACCTCAACGCGACGCTGCAGGACACGGCGGGCGGCGCGAACGACGGCCACCGGCCGATCGGCGTGCCGTCGTTCCTGCTCAATGCGGGCGCCGAATACGACGTACCGATGCTGAACGGGCTCACGCTGACCGCGCGCTGGATCCACACCGGGCCGCAGTACCTGGACGTCGCGAACACGATGTCGATCCACGCGTGGGACCGCGTCGACCTCGGCGCCCGTTACGCGACGGAGGTGTTCGGCAAGAAGACGACGTTCCGCGCGACCGTGCGCAACGTCGCGAACAAGTCGTACTGGTCGTCGACGATCGGCGGATACCTGACGCAGGGCGATCCGCGCTCGGTGTGGCTGTCGATGACGACGGATTTCTGACGAACGCCGAAGGGAGTGGCGGGCTGCCGCCAGAGTTTGCTATACTCTCGGTCTTCCGGAGAGATGGATGAGTGGTTTAAGTCGCACGCCTGGAAAGCGTGTATAGGTTAATCGCCTATCGGGGGTTCGAATCCCCCTCTCTCCGCCAGGATTCAAATGCCCGCGCCAGCGGGCATTTTCGTTTCCGGAGAGAAGCAAGCCGACAATTCGGCTTGCGCGGGGGATTCGAAGGGATTCGCTTGCAAGCGAATCCGCGGCCCGCGCTTGTGTGGGCAATCCCCCTCTCTCCGCCAGAATCCATGAAGCCCCCTGATTTCCCGAGAAATCAGGGGGCTTTTCATTTGGGCGTCGACACGCGATGCCTCATCGCCCCCCCTCACGGATGCCGAATGTAATCCACCAACGCCCGCGTATACTCATCCGGCCGCTTGTCACACAGACTCACCACGATCGCCACCGCGAACCCCGCCGGCACACCGAACACGCCTGAACTGATCGGCTCGATCCCGAACCACGTGCGCCCGGCGAACCCGGTCAGTTGCGTGAAGAACGGATAAGTCGACACGATGTAGTACACGCACACCGCCAACCCCGTCACCATCCCGGCAATCGCGCCACGCGTCGTCGTGCGCTTCCAGAACACCCCCAGCACCAGCACCGGAAAGAAGCTCGACGCCGCCAGCGAAAATGCCGCCCCGACGAGAAACAGAATTTTCCCGGTATTGAGCGACGCGACATACGACGCGAACAGCGCCACCCCCAGCAGCAGCACCTTCGAGATCGTCACGCGCCGCTGGCTCGACGCATCGGGCGCGACCATGCAGTAATAGACATCGTGCGACAGCGCGTTCGCGATCGTCAGCAACAACCCGTCCGCAGTCGACAGCGCCGCGGCCAGCGCACCGGCCGCGATCAGCCCCGACACGACATACGGCAGCCCCGCGATCTCCGGCGCGGCCAGCACGACCATGTCCGGCTGCATCTGGATTTCCGACCAGTGCACGATACCGTCGCGAATCACCTCGACGACGCTGATCAGGTCGGGTTCGAAGTGATGCCACTGCGTGATCCACGTCGGCAATTCGGCGAACGGTCGCCCGACGAGATTCGCGAGGATCTCGTACTTGATCAGCACCGCGAGCACCGGCACGCTCAGGTAGAACAGCGCGATGAAGAACAGCGTCCAGCCGACCGACCGCCGCGCCGACGCGACCGACGTGGTCGTGTTGTAGCGCGTCAGGATGTGCGGCAGGCTCGCGGTGCCGAGCGACAGGCACAGCAGCAGCGCGAGGAAGTTCCGCTCGCGCGGCTTGCGTTCGTCCTCGCTCGCGGCCGGAAACGGCTCGTGCATCGGCACGGGCGGCTCGGCACGCGCGAGCAGGTCGTCACGCGCCTGCGTCCACGCCACGCGCGCCGCCGCCGGATCGCGCGGGAAATCGGCCAGTTCGCGCTCGCGCCGGCTGATCTCGCGCAGCGGCCCGTTATGGCGCCGCAGGTCCGCAAGCTGGTCGACGAGATGCCGGCGCGCATCCGCATAGGACGCCGGCAACCGGTCGAGCCGCGTCTGGATAGCCGTGGCCTGCCGGCGGTATGCATCGCGCACCTGCTGCTCGTCGCGCGCGTCGCGCACCTGCGCCTCGCGCGCCGCGACGCGCTCCATCAGCTTGCCGTAATTGAACTGCGGCACCGGGCCGAGCCCGTTCTTCATCGCGATCAGCGACACCGGGATCAGGATCGCGCTGATCAGGATGATGTACTGCGCGACCTGGGTCCACGTGACCGCGCGCATCCCGCCGAGAAACGAGCACACGAGAATGCCCGCGAGCCCGCAGAAGATGCCGATCGCGAAATCGACGCCGATGAAGCGCGTCGCGATCAGGCCGATCCCCTGGATCTGCGCGACCAGGTACACGAACGAACACAGGATCGCCGCGCCGGCCGCGAGCGCGCGCACGGCCGTGCTCGAGAAGCGCGTGCCGAGAAAATCGGGAATCGTGTAGCGCGCGAGCTTGCGCACATACGGCGCGAGCAGGAACGCGACGAGGCAGAACCCGCCGGTCCAGCCCATCACGTACGCGAGCGCGTCGTAACCGGTGGCATAGAGCGAGCCGGCCAGCCCGATGAATGACGCGGCCGACAGCCAGTCGGCCGCCGTCGCCATCCCGTTGAACGCGGACGGCACGCGCCGTCCGGCCACGTAGTACTCGACCAGATCGGACGTGCGCGACAACAACCCGATCACCGCATACACGGCGATCGGCACGAACAGGAACACGTAGCCGATCCACACGCCCGAGCCCGTCGCGCGCTCGATCCGCCACATCAGCAGCACGAAGCCGAGAAATCCGAGCGTGTAGAGCGCGTATGCGCGTATCAGTCGACGCGTCAGCATGAATCAGCGCCCGCCGTTCGCATGGCCGGCGCGCGCCGCATGCTCGTCGTACGCGCGGCGCAGCGTGCGGTCCGCACGTTGCATCAACCCGATGTAGACGACGATCAGCACGAGGTACACGAGAATCGCGCCCTGCGCGCCGACATAGAACGGCAAGCTGAAGCCGGCGAAGCGCACGCCGGCGAGTGCGGGCCCGAAGAACGGCACGATGAACGACACCGCGAAGCCGATCACCATCAGCACCGCGATCAGTGCGACGTTGAAGCGCCAATAGCGCGCATGCGCACGCGCGAGCGGTACGGGAACGGGAGGTGGCGCGGCAGGCGCCGAACGGGTCGGAACGGTCATGCCGTTATGTAGCAAAAAGCCCCTGCGCGGGCAATCGGGATTGCCGCGCAGGGGCTTGCATGCTTGACGCGAACCGGCAGGCGTTCAGCGTACTTCGGTGAGCTGCTCGAGGATGGCCGGATTCTCGAGCGTGGACGTATCCTGCGTGATCGCCTCGCCCTTCGCGAGCGAGCGCAGCA
>NZ_JAGIQE010000045.1:0-30502 GCF_017815075.1 Burkholderia sp. AcTa6-5
ATCAAGCGTCGGGCCTACGGGTACCGCGACGAGGAATACTTCTTCCTCAAGATCCGCGCCGCGTTCCCCGGTAATCCGCGATGAACCAAAAAAAAGCCGTTCAGCCTCACGGGCGAACGGCATCGAGATCGGAATCCTGTGAACGTGATCAACGTCACAGCCCGCATCATACGAGCGACGCGGGCGCATCGCATCGGGTGTTTCCCTACAACTTCTTACAGCGCTTTTCGCGCACGCGCACGGCGTCCGCGCGACGTCATTCCGCAGGCACGCTTCACTCGCGACACGCGCATTCGACGCGCCGCGGCGTGAGCGCGCCGCCGCGCCGAATCCTCTGACCGTTTCAGTTGCCGACCGCGGTGCGACGGGCCGGCACGATGCGCCAGCCGAGGTTCACGCCGGCCGCCGCGAGCAGGATCAAGAGCGCGCCGAATACCTGCGTCCACGCGAGCGTCTGCCCGAACGCGACGCGATCGACGGCGATCGCGACGACCGGATAGACGAACGACAGCGCGCCCGTCATCGCGGTCGGCAGCTTCTGGACCGCGCCGTACAGCAGCACGTACATCAGCCCCGTGTTGACGATGCCGAGCACGATCAGGTCGGCCCATTGCCCGGCCGTCGCCGGCAACGTGTCGAAGTGCGCGAACGGCGCGAGCAGCAGGATGCCGAGGCCGACCTGCAGCAGCGCGAGCAGATGCGGCGGCGTGCCCTTCAGGTGCTTCGTGATGATCGACGAGATCGCGTACAGGAACGCCGCGCCGAGCGACAGCGCGACCCCTTCCAGGTATTCGCCGGGCACCGCGAGCACGGCCGGTTCGACGCGCACCACGAACACGAGCCCGGCGAATGCGAGCGCGAGCCACGCGAGCGTCGACGCGGTGATCCGCTCGCGGAACACGATGGCGCCGAGCGCGACGAGCATGAACGGCTGCGTGTTGTAGACGGCGGTCGCCATCGAGATCGACGCGCGCGAATACGCGGCGAACAGCAGCAGCCAGTTCGCGACGATCGCGAGACTGCCGAGCGTCGTGAGCACGAGCATCCGCGGCGAGAACAGCGAGCGGCGCAGGAAGCCGAACGCCGCACAGACGATCGCGAGCGTCGCCGTGCCGAACACGCAGCGGAAGAACACGACATTGGTCAGCGGCTGCTGCGACGACATCACGAGCCAGCCGATCGTGCCGGACATCAGCATCGCGACGATCATCTCGGCGGCGCCGCGGCGAATTTCATTCGAGGCCATCAGGAACTCCGTTGAAGAGCTTGGATGAGTTCGATTCTAGAAACTTGCTTTCGCTGAAACCACGGCTAAACTGAAGTGAATCAGCCGATTGACCTTCGAAAGCAAAGCGATCATGCCGAAACGCCTTTCCCCGCCCGCCGTCGCGTCGCTCGACGCGACCGACCGTGCAATCGTCGCCGCGCTGGCCGACGACGCCCGCATCGCGACCAGCGAACTCGCGCGGCAGATCGGGCTGTCGGCGCCCGCGACGGCCGACCGCGTGCGCCGGCTGGAAGCGCAAGGCGTGATCGCCGCGTTCACCGTCGAGCTCGACCCGCGTGCGCTCGGCTACACGCTGCAGGCGATCGTCCGCGTGAAGCCGCTGCCGGGCCAACTGCATCTGGTCGAGGAATTGCTGCGGCGGATTCCCGAATTCGTCGAATGCGACAAGGTGACCGGCGACGACTGCTTCATCTGCCGGCTCTACCTGCGCACGATCGAGCACCTCGACGACATCCTGTCGAAGGTGACGGAGCGCGCGGAGACGAGCACCGCGATCGTGAAATCGACGCCCGTGCCGCGCCGCCTGCCGCCGCTCGTCGAGGACGACCACGCGCACCGCTGAGCCGCGGCGCGCACCATCGGGCCGCCGGCGGCGCGCGCCGCCCAGCCCGTCACGCGGCCGCGTCCCGCGCGTCGAAGAACGCGAGCAGTTCGTCGATCAGCGCGACGGGCGCCTCTTCCGGAATGTAGTGCCCGCAGTCGAGCGCGCGGCCGCTGACGTCGCGCGCGACGCGACGCCACTCGTCGAGCGGATCGAAGCAGCGGCCGACGACGCCGTGCTCGCCCCACAGCACGCGCAGCGGGCACGCGATCTTGTTGCCGCGTTCGAGGTCCGCACGATCGTGCTCGAGATCGATCGTCGCCGATGCGCGATAGTCCTCGCACATCGCATGCACGGCGCCCGGCTGCGCGAGCGCCGCCCGGTACGCGTCGAGCGCCTCGGGCGCGAATGGCGCCAGCCCGGCCGACCGGTTGCCCATCACGCGCTCGACGTACGCATCGGTGTGCGCGCCGATCAGCGTCTCGGGCAGCGGCTCGGGCTGGATCAGGAAGAACCAGTGGAAATACGCGGTCGCGAACGCGCGATCGGTTTTCTCGTACATCGCGAGCGTCGGCGCGATGTCGAGCAGCATCATCCGCTCGACGGCCTCCGCGTGATCGAGCGCGAGCCGGTGCGCGACCCGCGCGCCGCGATCGTGCGCGCACACGTGGAACTGCGCGAAGCCGAAATGCCGCATCACGGCGACCTGGTCCGCCGCCATCGCGCGTTTCGAATACGGCGCGTGCCGCGCGTCGCTCGGCGGCCGGCCCGATGCGCCGTAGCCGCGCAGGTCGGTGGCGATCACCGTGAAGTGATTCGCGAGCGTCGCGGCGACGCGATGCCAGATCATGTGGGTCTGCGGATGGCCGTGCAGCAACAACAGCGGCGGACCCGCGCCTCCTTTGACACCGAAAATGTCGGTGTCCTGCACCGTCACGCGAAACGGTGCAAACGCCTCAAACGACATGGTTTGTTTCTCGTTGGTTTGTTATGGCGGCTATTTTATGAGCGCCGGCGCATCTTCACAGCGGCGGAAGCACGCGAAAGCGTAGAAAGAGAACACTCACTCGATTGCCGGCACACCGCGGAGTTTGTTAAGCTCGCGTAGAATCGCACGACCGTTCGTATTAATATGAACGAACGCGTTCCGCCGCTACACTCGAATCATCGTCCGACCGCACCGCCCCCGGAGACTGGAGACATCACATGGCATTGCCCACCGTCCTGCAAAACCTGACGCTGCCCGTCATCGCGTCGCCGATGTTCATCGTCAGCTACCCCGAACTCGTGCTAGCGCAATGCAAGGCGGGCATCGTCGGTTCGTTCCCCGCGCTCAATGCGCGTCCGGCCGAACGACTGGACGAGTGGCTCACGCAGATCCAGGCGGAACTCGCCGACCACAAGGCGAAACATCCCGATGCGGTGATCGGCCCGATCGCGGTCAACCAGATCGTCCACCAGTCGAACGCGCGGCTCGAGCACGACGTGCGCGTGTGCGTCGAGCACAAGGTGCCGATCTTCATCACGAGCCTGCGCGCGCCGGCGCGCGAGATCGTCGACGCGGTGCACGGCTACGGCGGCATCGTGCTGCACGACGTGATCAACCTGCGCCACGCGCAGAAGGCGCTCGAAGCGGGCGTCGACGGGCTGATCCTCGTCGCGGCCGGCGCCGGCGGCCACGCGGGCACGACGTCGCCGTTCGCGCTGGTCGGCGAAGTCCGCAAGATCTTCGACGGCCCGATCGTGCTGTCCGGCTCGATCGCGAACGGCGGCTCGATCCTCGCCGCGCAGGCGATGGGCGCGGACTTCGCGTACATGGGCACGCGTTTCATCGCGACGCAGGAAGCGCACGCGATCGACGACTACAAGCACGCGATCCTGAACGCGAAATCGTCGGACATCATCTACACGAACCTCTTCACGGGCGTGCACGGCAACTACATCCGCGAGAGCATCGAGAAGGCCGGCCTCGATCCTGACGCGCTGCCGGAATCGGACAAGACCAAGATGAATTTCGGCAGCGACAAGACGAAGGCGTGGAAGGACATCTGGGGCGCCGGCCAGGGCGTCGGCCTGATGGACGACCTGCCGAGCGTGGGTGCGCTCGTCGAGCGGCTCAAGCGCGAGTACGACGACGCGAAGGCGCGGCTCGGCATCCCGCGCTGACGGATGCGGCGGCCGTCGCGGCCGCCCTCGACGCGAGCGTCGTCGAGCCAAACGAAAAGCGCGAACCGGCAACCGGTTCGCGCTTTTTCATTGCCCCGCCGCGGCGGACGACGCGGCTCAGACCGCGCGCTTCATCCGCGTGATCGGCAGCACGCGCAGGTGCGATTCGATCGACGGGCACAACGACTGCCCTTCGAAACGCGCGGCCAGGAAATCGACGAAAGAGCGCACCTTCGCGGACACGTGGCGACGGCTCGCGTACACCGCATAGATCGGTGCCTCGTGCGGCGGCACCGAATCGAGCAGCACCGGCACGAGCCGGCCCGATTCGATGTCGTCGCCGACCACTTCGGTGCCGAGCAGCGCGATGCCCGCGCCGGCGAGCACGGCCGCGCGCAGCCCTTCGAGATGGTTCACGATCAGGTTGCCGTTCAGGCTCACGCGCGACGCGGCGGCCGCGTCGATCACCAGCGAATCGAGCATCGTCGAATTCGAATCGCGCCGCAGGTAGTTGTGGTTCGCGAGATCGGCGATCGTCTGCGGCGTGCCGCGCTTGTCGAGATACTCGGGCGACGCGACCAGCAGGATGTGCGCGGTCGCGATCTGGCGTGCGACCAGCGACGACGATTTCAATCCGTTCGGCGCCGCGCGCACCGCGACGTCATAGCCTTCCTCGATCAGGTCGACCACGCGATCGGACAGCGTCATGTCGACGGTCACGTCGGGGAACCGGCCCGCATAATCGGTGACGGCCTGCATCACGTGCCGCAGCCCGAACGCGGACAGCGACGTCACGCGCAGCCTGCCTTGCGGCACCACGCTCGCGGCGCCGACGGCCTGGCCGGCTTCGTCGAGTTCGGACAGCGCCTGCACGAGGCGCTCATAGTATTCGCGTCCCGCCTCGGTCGGCGCGACGCGTCGTGTCGTGCGATGCAGCAACCGCGCGCCGAGCTGCTGCTCGAGGTGCATCACGTGCTTGCTCGCCATCGCCGCCGACATCTGCATGCGCTCCGCCGCGCCGACGAAGCTGCCCACTTCGACGACGTAGCGAAACACATTCATGCTGACGAGGGTATCCATCGAACTAGCTCGCAATCCCGGGGAATCAACCAATTACGAGATAGGGTAACAAAGGCGGGCAGACATAAAGGTCAAGAAAGGCAAAACGGCGCCGCGGGTGGCGGCGCCGCTTCGGGCCGGAAACGACGGACGGGAAAACATGCAGCCGGCACGCGCAATTCGCGCGCGCGGCCGGCGCACCGGTCGCGCGCGTGCGTCAGAATTTCGCGCGAATGCCTGCGCCGAACGTGTTGCCGGTCGACAGGCCGCTGATGTGGTCGTTCATGTAGGCCGCGTAGACGTCGGTGCGCTTGGACAGCGGATAGTCGTAGCCGACGGCCCAGGTCTGGCGCGTCTGGTCGAGGCCGCCCGCGTCGCGCGAGTACGCATACGACGCCATCGCGTTGCCCACGCCGATCGGCACCGACACGCCGCCCTGCGCGGTGTTCACGTGCCAGCTGCCCGCGACCTGGTCGTTCTTCGTATACATGTACTGGCCGAACAGCTTCACGAGCTTCAGGTCGTAGGTCGCGCCGACCAGCGCGATGCCCTGGCTCTTCATGCCGGTCACGAGCGCGCTCAGGTCCTGCGGGCCGTTGTTGAAGTTCACGTACTGATACACGGCGGTCGCCGCGAACGGGCCGTTCGCGTAGTTGAACTGCGCGCTCCACTTCTTCGAGCGGTTGTCGCCGGCCTGGTTGCCAAGTGCGTACATCGCGCCGAAATTCAGCCCACCGAACGAAGGCGACGTGTATCCCACCGCGTTGTTCCAGCCCGAATCGCCGACCGCGCCCTGGTCGCTCGGATAGGTCGGGAACGTGCCGAGGCCGAGGAACACGTGGTACACCATCGGCGAGAAGGTGTACGAGTCGTAGAACGGGTTGAACAGGATCGTCGACAGGAACAGGTGCGTCGTCAGGCGGCCTGCCGTCACCGTGCCGTACGGCGAGCTGATGCCGACGTACGCGTTGCGCGCGAAGAACGTGTCGCCCTGGAAGCGGCCGTACTGGCCGTTCTGCGCGCGGAAGAAGCTCTCCAGCGTGAAGATCGCCTTGTAGCCGTCGCCGAGATCCTCGGCGCCGTGCAGGCCCCAGTACGACGTCGACATCCCGCCGCCCGACACGTTCCACGCACGATCGCCGCCCGGGAACTTGGTGGCGCCGACCCATTCGTCAACCTGCCCGTAGAGCGAGACGCTCGACTGCGCATGGACGGGTGCGGCGGCCGCCACGCAGGCGGCTGCGGCGATCAGCTTGACGGACGTGCGCGACGCGCGACGGGCGAATGCTTTCATGGGATCTCCAGGTTTTGTCGGATAGTCGATAAGTGGCGCGAGCGTTGTTGTTTGGAGCCGAGTGCTTGCGTCGTATGGGGCGCAGCCATCTTTACGGATCATTCGTCCGGTCAAAATTGCGCACACTTATTGCGGGTATAGCGCCGGCATTAACTTCGCGGGATGTATCCATGGCCGGATGCACGGCGGCGGCCCGGCGCGAATGCGGTTGCACCGGCGGGCGGCGGCGCGGCATGCGCGTACCGGGCGCGAAAGATAGCGCAATGCGGCGGGAAAATCAGCGGAAATCTGCGCGCGACTGTGGCGAATTCGCATCAGCCGGCAAGGGGACGTGCGCGGGGGCGCTCAGTTTCGGTAGAACGGGGAGAAAGAAGGCGAGTGCGCAGGCTCTTCCTGCGAGCGGGGCGGCGGCATCGGGCGACCGCCGCGCTCCTCGTTGTAGCGGGCGACGTCGGCGCGGATCGAGCCGGCCCGCAGCGGGACGTTGCCGCCGCCCGGCGGGCGCGGCATCTGGCGGACTTCGGCGCTGATCGGCCGATACGGGCTTTGCGCGGCGTAATGGCCGTAGGACGGCGTCGGGCGCAGCCCCCAGCGGGAGCCGGCGCCGCTCACGCCGCCGGGACGCACGCCGGCAGGCGGCGCAACGCGACGCCAGACCGGACCGCCGCCGGGGCCGCCGGCCGGCTGAGCGTACGCGCGCATGTCGCCGCCGCCGAAGCCGTGACCGCCGAACCCGTGACCGCCATGGGGCGGCTGGGCCAGCGCGAGCGGCATCAGCAGCGCGCCGAGCACGCCTGCCACCCATCGTCCGATCTTCCGTTTCACCCGTTCCGTCATCGTTCCGTGCCCATCGACGCCCGCCGTCGGTTCCTTTCGGCCGACCCAAGGCTTTCAGCAGTAATTTATGAGCGGGCGGAAAGTGTGTCGAGCCAAAAAGTGTTATGTCGCCGGCATCGGTGTAACACCATGTTACTGCTAGGTTTTTTCGCTTCGGCACGCGATCGCGGCAGAACATTCTTCTGCGGTTTCGCGCGCGGCCGGGTCGACGCGGCGGCCTTCATTGCATGCAATCGATTCATCAATCGATTCGCACAATGAATTTGTTTGGTGAATCGCCAACCGGGACAATAACGCGATCCGCGCGCGCGACGCGCGCTTCGCCGTTTCCGAATCGAGTTCCCGATGGCCCGTCCCCGTTTTCTCCCCGACAACTTCACGCTCGCGCTCGTCGGCACCGTCGTGCTCGCGAGCCTGCTGCCGTGCCGCGGCCCGGCCGCCCATGCGTTCAACTGGGCAACCAACATCGCCGTCGGCCTGCTGTTTTTCCTGCACGGCGCGAAACTGTCGCGCGAAGCCGTGATCGCCGGCGCGACCCACTGGCGGCTGCACGTGGTCGTGCTGCTCAGCACGTTCGCGCTGTTCCCGCTGCTCGGCTTCGCGCTGAAACCGGTGCTGCAGCCGCTCGTCACGCCGACGCTGTATGCGGGCGTGCTGTTCCTGTGCACGCTGCCGTCGACGGTCCAGTCGTCGATCGCGTTCACGTCGATCGCGAAGGGCAACGTGCCGGCCGCTGTGTGCGCGGCATCGGCGTCGAGCCTGCTCGGGATCTTCGTCACGCCGGCGCTCGTCGGGCTGATGATCACGTCGCAGTCGGCCGCGACCGCGTCGCCGTGGAGCACGGTCGGCAGCATCGTGATGCAGCTGCTCGTACCGTTCATCGCCGGCCAGTTGCTGCGGCCCGCGATCGGCGGCTGGATCGACCGCAATCGCGGCGTGCTGCGCTTCGTCGACCAGGGCTCGATCCTGCTGGTCGTCTACGTCGCGTTCAGCGAGGCCGTCAACGAGGGGCTGTGGCACCAGATTCCGCCGCGCGCGCTCGGCGGCCTGCTGGTCGTCAACCTCGTGCTGCTCGCGATCGCGCTGCTGCTGACCGCGTTCGTCAGCAAGCGGCTCGGCTTCAACCGCGCCGACCGGATCACGATCATCTTCTGCGGATCGAAGAAGAGCCTCGCGGCCGGCGTGCCGATGGCGAAGGTGATCTTCTCGGCGAACGCGGTCGGCGCGATCGTGCTGCCGCTGATGCTGTTCCACCAGATCCAGCTGATGGCGTGCGCGGCGCTCGCGCAGCGCTGGGGCGCGCGCGACACGAGCGGCGAGCACGACGAAGGCGACACGGCAGCCAGGTCCGGCGCGCTGAGCGCGGGCAAGCGCTGACGCGCGCGGGGGGCGATGGCTGTCGCTGGCCGCCTTCCGCCTTCCGCCTTCCGCTTCCCGTTCCAGCCCCCCACCCCGATGCGCGTCCGGCTCGATGCACCGGCAACGCCCGTCGCGTCACAAAATCTTCATTCAATTCTCCGCGAGCGGTGCCGTTAAGCCGATCGTCCCGTCGATTCGGCTGCCCCCGCCCATGCCCGCGCCCTCCTCCGATTCCGCCGCCCCCCGCACCACGCGCCTGATCGCGGAGCGCGCGCTCGCCGCCGTGTTCCAGCCGATCGTCGACCTCGGATCGGGAACGGTCGTCGGTTACGAAGGGCTGATCCGCGGCCCGCGCGGCACCGACCTCGAGCCGCCCGCCGCGCTGTTCGCGCAGGCCGCGCGCGAAGGCGAAACCATCGCGCTCGAACGGGCCGCCGCGCTCACCTGCCTCGACGCGTTCGCGGCGCTCGGCTGCGACGGCAAGCTGTTCCTCAATTTCAGCGCGGGCACGATCCTCACGCTCGCCAGCGAACGCGAGCGCGCACGCCAGTTCCTCGGTCGCGCACGGATCGGCGCCGAACGCATCGTGATCGAGCTCACCGAGCAGAACGCGATTCCCGATCTCGCGGACATCGGGCCGGCGGTCGCGACGCTGCGCGACGCCGGCATCCAGTTCGCGCTCGACGACTACGGCACCGCGAACGCGAGCATGAACCTGTGGCTGCGCCTGCACCCGGACGTCGTGAAGATCGACCGCTTCTTCATCCACGACATCGCGCACGACCCGCTCAAGTTCGAGGCCGTGAAGGCGATGCAGCACTTCGCGCAGGCGAGCGGCGCGAAGCTGATCGCGGAAGGCATCGAGAACGAATGCGACCTGATCGTCGTGCGCGACATGGGCATCTGCTGCGTGCAGGGCTTCCTGCTCGGCCGGCCGCACGCGCAGCCGTCGCGGGTCGTCGCGCCGGCCGCGCGCGACGCGATCCGCGCGCCGCACATCGCGGTGTTTCCCGGCGTGACGCGCGCGGTGCGGCCGGCCGGCACGATCGCCGGGAAGATGCTCGTGCCCGCGCCGGCGCTGCCGCGCGACGCGACCAGCAACGACGTGCTCGACCTGTTCAACCGGATGCCCGATCTGCACGCGGTCGCGCTCGTCGAGCGCGGGCGGCCCGTCGCGCTCGTCAATCGCCGCGGCTTCATCGACCGTTTCGCGCTGCCGTATCACCGCGAGGTGTTCGGGAAAAAGCCGTGCCTGCAGTTCGCGAACGATGCGCCGCTGATGATCGACAACGCAACCACGTTCGAGCAACTCGCGACGCTGCTCGCGCGTCACGACCAGCGCTATCTCGCGGACGGCTTCGTGATCACCGAACACGGCCGCTATGTCGGCCTCGGCACCGGCGAGAGCCTCGTGCGCACGGTGACCGAGATGCGCATCGAGGCCGCGCGCTACGCGAATCCGCTGACGTTCCTGCCCGGCAACATCCCGATCAGCGCGCACATCGACCGCCTGCTCCAGCGCGACGCCGGCTTTCACGCGTGCTACGTCGACCTGAACCAGTTCAAGCCGTTCAACGACCAGTACGGCTACTGGCAGGGCGACGAAGTGCTGAAGTTCGCCGCGACGGTGCTGGCCGGCGTGTGCGATCCGCAGCGCGACTTTCTGGGCCACGTCGGCGGCGACGATTTCCTCGTGCTGTTCCAGCGCGACGACTGGCGCGAGCGCGCCGCCGACGCGATCGCGCGCTTCAACGACGGCGCGCAGCTCTTCTATACGCAGGCCGACCGCCAGGCGGGCGGGCTGCGCGGCGAGGACCGCCACGGCAATCCGGCGTTCTTCGGGTTCGTGACGATGGCGATCGGCGCGGTCGGCGTGCCGGCCGGCGCGCACGGCGCAAAGCGCTACGGCAGCGACGAGATCGCGTCGGTCGCGGCGCTCGCGAAGCGGCGGGCGAAGCAGCAGCCGGACGGGCTCGCGGTCGTCGATCTCGATGCCGGTCGCGCCGCGCTGCGCGATCGCGGCGAACCGCCGGCCGTGGCGATCGGGGCGGGCTGAACGGCGGGCAGGCGTCGCGGGCGCACGGGAAACGCTCGCGCAACGTGCGGCGGCGCCGATGCCCGGCCGGCGCAAGGTTCAGCTGTTGCGCAACCGCGCCGTTGGTCGCAGGCTGCTGCCACGGCGCGGCGCGCCCTGACGCTCGCCTCGGCCCGTAGTCCGGCGGCCCCCGGCTACCCCTTTTCGGTGCGCCGTCGGCGCCGACCCACGCCCGCACACCCACCTTGCCTTTTTCTCGTTTTGTTTAGTATTTTTAGTAACGATGTTTTCGCAGATTAGCGCCTAAAAACCCGTTATTTTCGGGTATTCCCCGGTTATCCGGCCCGAATTCCGCGAGATTTTTTACTATACAATCGCTTCCACCCTAAACAAACCGGACCCCGAACGATGGGTACGACCATTCGCGACGTGGCGCGGGCGGCTGAGGTCTCGATCGGCACCGTCTCCCGCGCGCTGAAAAACCAGCCCGGCCTGTCCGAAGCCACGCGCGCGCGCATCGTCGAGATCGCGCGGCAGCTCGGCTACGATCCCGCCCAGCTGCGGCCGCGCATCCGCCGGCTCACCTTCCTGCTGCACCGCCAGCACAACCGCTTTCCCGCGAGCCCGTTCTTCTCGCATGTGCTGCACGGCGTCGAGGACGCGTGCCGCGAGCGCGGCATCGTGCCGACGTTGCTCACGGTCGGCCCGAACGACGACGTGCTGCGCCAGATGCGCCCGCATGCGCCCGACGCGATCGCGGTCGCCGGCTTCATCGAGCCCGAGACGATCGAGGCGCTCGCCGCCACCGGCCGGCCGCTCGTGCTGATCGACCTGTGGGCGCCCGGCTTACGCTCGGTCAACATCGACAACGCGACGGGCGCGGCGCTCGCGATGCGCCACCTGCTCGCCACCGGCCGCTCGCGGATCGCCTTCATCGGCGGCTCGGCCGCGCACTACAGCATCGCGCAGCGTGCGATCGGCTACCGGCGGGCGTTCTTCGAAGCCGGGCGGCTGTTCGATCCCGCGTACGAAGTGACGATCGACGCGGGGCTCGACCCCGACACGGGTGCCTCGCGTGCGATGGAGCAACTGCTCGACGCGCCCGGCCCGCGCCCCGACGCCGTGTTCGCGTACAACGACGCGGCCGCGCTGGCCGCGCAGCGCGTGTGCATCGCGCGCGGCCTGCGGATTCCGGACGACATCGCGATCGTCGGCTTCGACGACATCCCGGCCGCCGCGCACGCGAACCCGCCGCTCACGACGCTCGCGGTCGACAAGGAAGCGCTCGGCCGCCGCGGCGTCGAACTGCTGCTCGCGGAATCGCCCGAGCGCACCGAGATCTCCCTGCCCGTCGAGCTGATCGTGCGGGCCAGCAGCCAGCCCGCCGGCTCCCCGGCATTCGATACCGCCACGGTCCAAGAATCATGAACATGCCCCCGGTCCACTCCCGCGCCGCCGCGCCGGCCAGCCACGCGCAAGCGGCACCGTTCGTCGCGAGCTTTCGCGACCCGTCGTTCCTGCTGTCGCACATCGAAGACACGCTGCGCTTCTACGCGACGAACGCATTCGACCCGACGGGCGGCTTCTACCATTACTTCCGCGACGACGGTAGCGTCTACAACCGCACGTCGCGCCACCTCGTCAGCACCTGCCGGTTCGTCTTCAACTACGCGATGGCGTACCGCCATTTCGGCGATCCGCGGCATCTCGACTACGCGCGCCACGGGCTGCATTTCCTGCGCGACGCGCACTGGGACGACGCGCTGCAGGGCTACGACTGGGAACTCGACTGGCGCGACGGCGCGAAGCACGCGACGCTCGACGGCACGCGCCACTGCTACGGGCTCGCGTTCGTGCTGCTCGCGGCCGCGCACGCGACGATGGCCGGCATCGACGAAGCGCGGGCGCTGATCGCGTCGACCTACGAGCTCGCCGAGCACCGCTTCTGGGATGCGGCCGCGGGCCTGTACGCTGACGACGCGACGCCGAACTGGAACGTGTCGACGTATCGCGGCCAGAACGCGAACATGCATATGACGGAAGCGCTGCTCGCCGCGTACGAGGCGACCGGCCACCTGACGTACCTCGATCGCGCGGAAAAGGTCGCATCCCACATCACGCAGCGCCAGGCCGCGCTGTCGGGCGGGCTCGTATGGGAGCACTACCATGCGGACTGGTCGATCGACTGGGACTACAACAAGGAAGACAGCTCGAACATCTTCCGTCCGTGGGGCTTCCAGCCCGGGCACCAGACCGAATGGGCGAAGCTGCTGCTGATCCTCGAGCGGCACCGTCCGCTCGACTGGCTCGCGCCGCGCGCGGCCGAGCTGTTCGACGCGGCGCTCACGCACGCGTGGGACACCGATCACGGCGGCCTCTGCTACGGCTTCGGCCCCGACTTCACGATCTGCGACCACAACAAGTATTTCTGGGTGCAGGCGGAAACCTTCGCGGCGGCCGCGATGCTCGGCGCGCGCACCGGCAGCGAGCGCTTCTGGGACTGGTACGACGAGATCTGGCGCTACAGCTGGGCGCATTTCGTCGATCACCGCTACGGCGCGTGGTACCGGATCCTCACCTGCGACAACCGCAAGTACAGCGACGAGAAGAGCCCGGCCGGCAAGACCGACTATCACACGATGGGCGCCTGCTACGACGTGCTCGCGACCCTCGCGCGCCTGCAACGCAGCGAGCCGACGCAATGAGCGGCGGCACGTTTCCGGCTTTCGTGTCGGCGGGCGACATCCTGACCGACATGGTGCGCGCGGGCGACGCGCAGTGGACGTCGGTGCCGGGCGGCGCCGGCTGGAACGTCGCGCGCGCGGTCGCGCGGCTCGGCCTACCGAGCGCGCTCGCCGGGTCGATCGGCGAAGACTGCTTCTCCGACGTGCTGTGGCGCACGAGCGAAGCGGCCGGGCTCGACCTGCGCTTCCTGCAGCGCGTCGCGCGGCCGCCGCTGCTCGCGATCGTCCACGAGACGCGGCCGCCCGCATACTTCTTCATCGGCGAAGCGAGCGCCGATCTCGCGTTCGATCCGGCGCGGCTGCCGGCCGGCTGGACCGAGCACGTGCAATGGGCGCATTTCGGCTGCATCAGCCTCGTGCGCGAACCGCTCGCGGGCACGCTGGCCGCACTCGCAGCCGACCTGCACGCACGCGGCGTGAAGATCAGCTTCGATCCGAACTACCGGAACCTGATGACGGCCGCGTTCCGGCCGACGCTGGAGAAGATGGCCGCGCTCGCCGACCTGATCAAGGTGTCCGACGAAGACCTGCGGCACCTCTTCGGCGGCGACGGCCCCGACGCGATCGCGGCGGTGCGCGCGCTGAACCCGCGGGCGGCCGTGCTCGTCACGCGCGGCGCGCAGGCGGCGACGCTCTACGCGGACGGCGACGTGCACGAGGCCAGCCCGCCGCGCGTCGAGGTGGCCGACACCGTCGGCGCGGGCGACGCGTCGATCGGCGGCCTGCTGTTCAGCCTGATGGCCGCGCCGCAGCGCGGCTGGCGCGAACATCTCGCGTTCGCGCTCGCGGCCGGCGCCGCCGCGTGCCGGCACACGGGCGCGCACGCGCCGACGCTCGACGAGGTCGTCGCGCTGCTCGAAGGTTGAACGGACGTTGAAGGAACGACGCAAGCAGGTGACCGGTCTCTGATCGGTCACCGATAAACCGCGTTCACGATGCTGCGCCGCAGTGCTACGATGAAGCGTCCTTTTTGCGGGAGAGCACGATGGACACGAACACGTTCACGAAAGGCATCTACACGGCCAAAGCGCATACCCAGCATGCGGGCAACGGGCAGTTCCAGGGTTACGTGATCCTCGCGCGCGACGACGGGGACGACACCGAGAACATGCGCTACGACGTCCACTCGACGAGCCCCAGCGAGGAAGAAGCGTTCGACGAGGCGAAGGCGCTCGCGCACCGGATCCTCGGCGAGATCGAGCTGTGACGCGCCCCTTTTTCGGCGCGGCTCAGAGCAGCCGCGCCACCATCGATACCAGCATTGTCAGCACCAGCGTCGACATGAACGGGAACGGGTAGCGCCGCCCGCCGAGCGTCAGCGTGACGTCGCCCGGCATCCGCCCGATCCCGAGCTTGCCGAGCCACGGCCAGCAGCGCGTCAGGATCATCACCGCGACGAACGTCGTCAATAGCCAGCGGAGCATGTCGGGTTCCAATCAAAGCGCGTGCGAGCGGTCGCCGCGCGCGAACGCGTCGAGCGTGCCGTCGATCCCGCGCGAAAACGCGATCACCTTGAACAGCTCGCCCATCTCGGCTTCCGAGATCAGCTTCTGCACCGCGTTCGCGGCCGGCAGGAACGCGCGGACGTCGGACGGATCGATCGCGGCCAGCGCGTCGGTGACGCCTGCGTTCAACAGGAAGCGCGCCTGCGACGTGTAGCCGAGCAGATCGGCGCCGGTCGCGACGCCCGCGTCGTAGATGCCGGTGAATTCGACGTGCGCGGTAATGTCCTGCAGGCCCGGGTACACGAACGGGTCGTCGTGCGCGTGGTGACGGTAGTGGCACATCAGCGTGCCGCGGTCGCGCTGCGGGTGGTAGTACTCGTGCGCGGGAAAACCGTAGTCGACCAGCAGCACCGCACCGCGCGCAAGCATCGTGCAGACGGTGCGCGTGAACGCGAGCGCGGCCTCGTGCGTTTCGGTCACGTAGCCGTCGCCGACGTCGAGCGTCGCGAGCACCGCCGGCAGGCCGGCGGCGCCGACCGGCCGGTCGGCGAACACGAACGCGTGCCGCGCGTCGAGCGCGACGCCGCGCTCGCGCCACGCGCCGTCCACCTTCGCGAAGAGGCGCACCGGCATCGCATCGAGCACCTCGTTGCCGACCACGACGCCGTCGAACCGCTCGGGCAGCGCGTCGAGCCAGCGCACCTTCGCGGTCAGCGCCGGCACCGCGGCTTCGATCGTGTCGCGCTGCCGTTCGCGCAGCTCGCCGGACAGGTCGACGATCAGGTATTCGTCGAGTTCGACGCCCGACGCATCGAGCGCCGCGAGCAGCCCGGCCGCGAGCTTGCCGGTGCCGGCGCCGAATTCCATCACGCGGCGCGTGCCGCTCGCCGCGAGCGCTTCGGCGATGGGGTTCGCGAGCGTCTGCGCGAACAGCGGCGACAGCTCGGGCGCGGTGACGAAGTCGCTGCCATCGTCGGCGCGGCGCCCGAACTTGCGCGCGCCGCCGCTGTAATAACCGAGGCCCGGCGCATACAGCGCGCGTTCCATGAAGCGGTCGAACGGCAGCCAGCCGCCGGCCGCCGCGATCTCGTCGCGCAGTTGCGCGGCGAGGGTTTCGGACTGCGCGAGCGCGTCAGGGCCGGGAGCAGGTAAACTAGCGGGTTCGTGAGCTTTCGGGTTCATCCCGGCATTGTAAATGACCGTTTCAGCCGATACGTCGACCCCACGCGTGGTGCTCGTCACGGGCGCCGTGGGCAGCGCGGCGGACGCCGCGTCGATCGGCCGCGCGCTCGCGACGGGTTTCGCCCGCCGCGGCTGGGACGTCGCGCTGCAGCGCAGCCAACGCGCGCCGCGCGCGGCCGCCGACGCGCTCGTCGCCGAAGTCGCGGCGCTCGGCCGCCGCGGGGTCGTGCTCGACGCCGATCTGGCCGTGGAAGCCGATGCCGCGGGCCTCGTCGCCGCGTGCGGCGAAGCGCTCGGCCGGCCCGCATGTGCGGTGTTCGTCAGCGCCAGCGCCGGCGCCGACGACGCGCACACGGTGGACGCTGCGTCGCTGGCTGCCGCGCTCGCGCACAACGTGACGGCGCCGCTCGCGCTGGCCCGCGCGCTCGCCGACGCGACGCCCGACGCCGCGCGCAACGACGAAACGCTGCGCGCATGCGCGATCCACGTACTGGATCAGGCCCTGTTTCATCCGGCGCCGGCGCAGCTGTCGCACGCGCTGATGCAGGCCGCGTTGAACCGCGCGACGTCGGCGCTCGCGCTGGCGCTCGCGCCGAAGGTGCGGGTCGCGGCGCTCGTGCGCGGACACGCGCCGCACGCGGACGACATCGCGGCGGCCGCCTGCTATCTCGCGAGCGCGCCCGGCGTGACGGGCGCGACGCTGACCGTCGACGGCGGCGAGCACCTGGTGCCGCCGGCCGCCGGCCCGAATGAATGAACCGCGCGGGCGCGGCCTGACCGCCGCCGTCCGCGCCGCTTTGCGTGCGCGCACGCCAATTTGACTGGGACGACCATGTTTTCCGCTCTCCTGCACCCCCGCCTCGCGGATTGCCGCAGGCTCTACCTGCGCGACTACGAGGTGCACATCAACATCGGGGCCTTCGAACACGAGAAGCGCGGCGAGCAGCGCGTCGTCATCAACGTCGACCTGTTCGTGCCGCTTGCGCAGTCGACGCCCGTCGACGACCGGCTGCATGAAGTCGTCGACTACGACCTGATGAAGCAGAGCGTCGCGCAGAGCCTCGCGCGCGGCCACATTCACCTGCAGGAAACGCTGTGCGATTCGATCGCCGCGCACCTGCTGGCGCACGACGCCGTGCGCGCGGTACGCGTCCGTACCGAGAAACCGGACGCCTATCCGGACTGCGACGCCGTCGGCGTCGAAGTCTTTCGCATCAAGGACGAGGAGCGCGCATGAACGCCCCCCACATGAACGACACGGCGGCCGACGCCACGACCGCCGACACCGGCCGCCCCGCGCTGACGCGCCGCGAGCAGAAGGAAGCGTACGAGAACAACAAGCTGTTCAAGCGGATCGTGCGCCAGGTCGGCCAGGCGATCGGCGACTACAACATGATCGAGCAGGGCGACAAGGTGATGGTGTGCCTGTCGGGCGGCAAGGACAGCTACGCGATGCTCGACGTGCTGCTGCGCCTGCGCGAGCGCGCGCCGATCGACTTCGACATCGTCGCGGTGAACCTCGACCAGAAGCAGCCGGGCTTCCCCGAGCACGTGCTGCCCGAATACCTGAAGCAGGTCGGCGTGCCGTTCCACATCGAGAACCAGGACACCTACAGCATCGTCAAGCGGCTCGTGCCGGAAGGCAAGACGACCTGCTCGCTGTGCTCGCGGCTGCGCCGCGGGATCCTGTACCGCGTGGCCGGCGAGCTCGGCGCGACCAAGATCGCGCTCGGCCATCACCGCGACGACATCGTGCAGACGCTGCTGCTGAACATGTTCTACGGCGGCAAGCTGAAGGGAATGCCGCCGAAGCTGCAGTCGGACGACGGCAAGAACATCGTGATCCGCCCGCTCGCGTACGTGAAGGAAACCGATCTCGAGAAATACGCGGAGCTGCGCGAATTCCCGATCATCCCGTGCAACCTGTGCGGCAGCCAGCCGAACCTGAAGCGCGCGGAAATGAAGGCGCTGATCCGCGACTGGGACAAGCGCTTCCCGGGCCGCGTCGACAACATGTTCAACGCGCTCGCGAAGGTCGTGCCGTCGCATCTGATGGACACGACGCTGTACCCGTTCCAGTCGCTGCGCGCGACGGGCGAAGCCGACCCGCAAGGCGACATCGCGTTCGACGAGGAGCCGTGCGCATCGGGCGACGACGCGACGGCGCCGGGCGCCGGCAAACCGATCGCGGCCCGACCGATCTCGATCGTCCAGTTCGACGACCTCTAAGCAGGGACCGAACACCCGCCGAAACCGGCGCCAACGGCGTCGTTTCGGCGGTGTCGCCGCGCCGCGACAGGCCCGGAGCGACAAGGGCCGCATGCTAAAATGGACGGCTTCGAACTCCGTGACCCAAGCGCGCGCCATGAATATCGTGATTTTGGCGGCAGGCACCGGCAAGCGCATGCGTTCCGCGCTGCCGAAAGTGCTTCACCCCCTGGCCGGCAGGCCGCTCCTCTCCCACGTCATCGACACCGCGCGCACGCTGCAGCCGTCCCGGCTCGTCGTCGTCGTCGGCCACGGCGCCGAGCAGGTCCAGGCGGCCGTCGCCGCGCCCGACGTCCAGTTCGCGGTGCAGGCCGAGCAGCTCGGCACCGGCCACGCGGTGCGCCAGGCGCTGCCGCTCCTCGATCCCGCGCAACCGACGCTCGTGCTGTACGGCGACGTGCCGCTCACGCGCGCGTCGACGCTGCGGCGTCTCGTCGACGCCGCGCACGACGGCCGCTACGGGATCCTGACCGTCACGCTCGACGACCCGACCGGTTACGGCCGCATCGTGCGCGACGCGGCCGGCTTCGTCACGCGCATCGTGGAGCAGAAGGATGCGTCGCCGGACGAGCTGCGGATCGCCGAGATCAACACCGGCATCATCGTCACGCCGACGGCCCAGCTGTCGATGTGGCTCGGCGCGCTGAAGAACGAAAACGCGCAGGGCGAGTACTACCTGACCGACGTCGTCGAACTCGCGATCGAGGCCGGCTTCGAGGTCGTCACGTCGCAGCCCGACGACGAGTGGGAAACGCTCGGCGTGAACAGCAAGGCGCAGCTCGCGGAACTCGAACGCATCCATCAGCGCAACGTCGCCGATGCGCTGCTCGTCGACGGCGTCACGCTCGCCGATCCGGCGCGCGTCGACGTGCGCGGCACGCTGCGCTGCGGCCGCGACGTGTCGATCGACGTGAACTGCGTGTTCGAAGGCAACGTGACGCTCGCCGACGACGTGACGATCGGCGCGAACTGCGTGATCCGCAACGCATCGATCGGCGCGGGTACGCGCATCGACGCGTTCACGCACATCGACGGCGCCGAGCTCGGCGCGCACACCGTGATCGGCCCGTACGCGCGGCTGCGCCCGGGCGCGCAGCTCGCGGACGAAGCGCACGTCGGCAACTTCGTCGAGGTGAAGAACGCGGTGATCGGCCACGGCTCGAAGGCGAACCACCTCACGTACATCGGCGACGCCGACATCGGCGCGCGCGTGAACATCGGCGCCGGCACGATCACCTGCAACTACGACGGCGCGAACAAGTTCCGCACCGTGATCGAGGACGACGTGTTCGTCGGCTCCGACACGCAGCTGGTCGCGCCCGTGCGCGTCGGCCGCGGCGTGACGATCGCGGCCGGCACGACGATCTGGAAGGACGTCGCCGAAGGCGTCCTCGCGTTGAACGAGAAGACGCAGACCGCGAAGAGCGGCTACGTCCGCCCGGTCAAGAAAAAGAGCTGAACCATTTGCGGGCGCCCGCGCGGCGCCCGCTTCGACTGACAGGATTGACCATTCATGTGCGGCATTGTCGGCGCAGTTGCGCAGCGTAATATCGTTCCGGTGCTGATCGAAGGATTGCGGCGCCTCGAATACCGTGGCTACGACTCCTGCGGCGTCGCCGTGCTCGAACCGGGCGCGCCGAAGCGCGCGCGCAGCGTCGCGCGCGTCGCCGATCTCGATGCGCAGGTGCGCGACACGCATCTCGAAGGCACGACCGGCGTCGCGCACACGCGCTGGGCCACGCACGGCGCGCCCGTCACGCACAATGCGCACCCGATCTTCTCGTCGAACGCGCTCGCGCTCGTGCACAACGGCATCATCGAGAACTTCGAGACGCTGCGCGAAACGCTGCGCGCGAAGGGCTACGAATTCGTGTCGCAGACCGACACCGAAGTGATCGCGCACCTCGTGCACAGCCTGTATCGCGGCAACCTGTTCGACGCGGTGCGCGAAGCCGTGCAGCAACTGCATGGCGCGTATGCGATCGCGGTGACGCACAAGGACCAGCCGCATACCGTCGTCGGCGCGCGCCAGGGTTCGCCGCTCGTCGTCGGTCACGGCGACGGCGAGAACTTCCTCGCGTCCGACGCGCTCGCGCTGGCCGGCAGCACCGACCGCTTCACGTTCCTCGAGGAAGGCGACGTGTGCGAGCTGTCGCTCGACGGCGTGACGATCGTCGATCGCCACGGCGCCACCGTGCAGCGTGAAACCCGTGTCGTCAGCGCATACGGCGGCGCGGTCGAGCTCGGGCCCTATCGCCACTTCATGCAGAAGGAAATCTTCGAGCAGCCGCGCGCGATCGGCGACACCGTGCCGCAAACCGACGCGTTCGACGCGACGCTGTTCGGCGACGCCGCGCCCGCCGCGTTCGCGGAGATCGACAGCCTGCTGATCCTCGCGTGCGGCACGAGCTACTACTCGGGCCTCACGGCGAAGTACTGGCTCGAATCGATCGCGAAGATCCCGACCCAGGTCGAGATCGCCAGCGAATACCGCTACCGCGAGTCGGTGCCGAACCCGCGCCAGCTCGTGCTGGTGATCTCGCAATCGGGCGAGACGGCCGACACGCTCGCGGCACTCAAGCATGCGCAGTCGCTCGGCCACACGCATACGCTCGCGGTGTGCAACGTCGCGACGAGCGCGATGGTGCGCCTGACCGAGATGCAGTTCCTGACGCACGCGGGCACCGAGATCGGCGTCGCGTCGACGAAGGCGTTCACGACGCAGCTCGTCGCGCTGTTCGTGCTGGCCGCGACGCTCGGCAAGCTGCGCGGGCACGTCGACGCCGCGCAGGAAGCGCAATTCGTGAAGGAGCTGCGCCACCTGCCGGCCGCGCTGAACAGCGTGCTCGCGCTCGAGCCGCAGATCATCGCGTGGTCGGAGGAATTCGCGCGCAAGGAAAACGCGCTGTTCCTCGGCCGCGGGCTGCACTATCCGATCGCGCTCGAAGGCGCGCTGAAGCTGAAGGAAATCTCGTACATCCACGCCGAGGCCTATCCGGCCGGCGAACTGAAGCACGGGCCGCTCGCGCTCGTCACGGAAGCGATGCCGGTCGTCACGGTCGCGCCGAACGACACGCTGCTCGAGAAGCTGAAGTCGAACATGCAGGAAGTGCGCGCGCGCGGCGGCGAGCTGTACGTGTTCGCGGATGCGGACACGCAGATCGTCAACGACGACGGCCTGCACGTGATCCGGATGCCGGAGCACTACGGGCAACTGTCGCCGATCCTGCACGTCGTGCCGCTGCAGCTGCTCGCGTATCACACCGCGTGCGCGCGCGGCACCGACGTCGACAAGCCGCGCAACCTCGCGAAATCGGTGACGGTGGAGTAATACCCGGCGACGGGATGGCCCCTCGCCGGGCCGTCCCGACCGCGTGCGGGCGCGAAGCAGGCCGTTTGGCCAGGTCGAAATATGTACCACGTAGTGGTATATAATCCTGTGCTAACTCGACCGGCTCGACATGTCTGCTTCCGTACGACGCGTCTTCAAGACGAAGTGGTTTCACAAGGCAGCCGGGAAAGCGGGAATCGCCGATGGCGAGCTCTGCCGCGCGGTGCGGGAACTGGCCCGCGGCCAGGGCGTCGATCTCGGCGGCAACGTGTGGAAGAAGCGTCTGGACGGCAATCGGCAGCGCGGAATCGTGCTGGGCAAGGTCGGGCACACGTGGGTGTTCGTGTTCCTGTTCGCGAAATGCGACCGCGACAACATCGACGCATGCGAACTGCGCGCGTTCGGAAAGCTCGCCGCGGACGTAGGTCGACACACCGACAGCGACATCGCGACGCTGGTCGCACTGAAAGAGCTTGTGGAGATTTGCAATGGCTAAGGGTCGATTCAAGAGCGACGCGACGGAGGCGGTCCACAGCGCCGCGTCGGGGCTGTATCGCGCCAACCTGATCGACAAGAAGACGATGCGGGAATACGACGATCTCTGCATCGAAGCTGCGCCGCAGTTCGATCCGGAAGCGATCGCCCGCATCCGCAAGTCGGTCAACGTCAGCCAGAGCGTGTTCGCGCTCTACCTGAACACGACGACATCGACGATCCGCCAATGGGAACAGGGTGACAAGCGGCCCAGCGGCATCGCCGCGCGCATGCTCCAGATCGTCGAGAAACACGGGCTCGAGGTGTTCTCCTGAGCCGGCATTCTCCGAATGCCCCTGCACGACCCCGGCTGGACGCGCGCCGCAACGAATATGACGGAGAGACAATGGTAAGACTGTTTGGATGCGGATTGCTGGCGCTGATGTTCGCGTCGACGGGCTGGGCCGCCGAGCATTATGTCGAGGTCTGGAACCCGCCCGAGGCGCGGCACCCGGCGGCGCGTACGCCGGACGCCCGTACGCCGGACGCCCGTACGCCGGCCGCCCGCCCAGACGCCGGCGCGCGCACCGGCAAGCGCGCGGAGAAGCACGCGAGCGCCACGCCGAAAGCCGCTGCGAAAGCGCCCAAGCGCCGCGTCGCGCAGGCCGTGAAAGCCGGCTCGAACCGCCCGGCCGCGACCGACACCCCGGCCGCCCCGCGCCCCGTCGCGCACCCCGCGCCCGGGCGTCTCACGGTGATGCAGCCGGCCGCGCCGGACGCGACGCGCGCGCTCACCTTCTCCGACATCCCGCGTCAATACACGCCGGACGGCAACGTGCTGCAGGTCGGCACGCAAGGCCGCTCCGCGGAGGTGACTCGATAATGGAAGCGCAGACCTACCACGGCTACCAGATCTGGGGCCACGCGATCCTGCAGCAGGACGAGATCATGCAGCCCGAGCGCTTCGCGGCGAGCGGCACGATCACGCAGAACAACCGGCTCGTCGAGGCGTCGGGCGTGCTCGGCGTGTTCGACACCGAAGACGATGCGCGCGACGCAGGGCTCGAATGGGCGCGCGCGTGGATCGACAACCACAGCTGACCGGACGCAACCGCGCGCATCCACGGCGGCCGTCGCCGGAGCCGCGCAGGTGCGGCGCGCACCGCAAATGAAAGAAGGGGCGTCCATGACGCCCCTTCTTTCATTCGAACCCGGAAGTCCGCAAACACTCACGCCGCGGCATGCGGCGGCCTCACCGTCTGCTGCGGCCGGCCGACGAGCCGCGCCAGCACGACGATCGCCACCAGCGTCGCGACGTACGCGGCGATCTGGATGCCCGCCGGACGCGCGGTATAGCCGATCAGCGTATGCAGCGCCTTGCCGACGATGCTCGATTCCTTGAGCAGCCACGACGTATCCCAGACCGCATCGCCCCACGACGGCACGAGGCCGGCGGCCAGCAGGAAGCCGACGCACTGGCTCGCCATGCCCGCGGCAAGCAGCACGATAAGCGCGTTCGTGACGGAGAACAGGCGCTTCAACGGAATCTGCAGCAGGCCCGCATACATCGCGTAGCCGAGCCCGGCGCCGCCGAGCACGCCGAGCAGCCCGCCGGCGATCATCTGCGGCGTCTGCCCGGGCTCGCCCGCCGCGATCCCGTACAGGAACAGCACGGCCTCGGAGCCCTCGCGCAATACCGCGACGCCGACCACGATCGCGAGCCCGGTCAACGGCCGGCTGCCGGCCGCGACCGCGCGGCCGACCTCGCCCATGTGCAGCGCCATTTCGCGGCCGTGCCGGCTCATCCAGATGCAGTGCCACGCGAGCATCAGCGTCGCGACGAACATCACGCCCGCGTTGAAGACTTCCTGCCCCATGCCGGACGCCCATTGCGAGATCACGTCGGCGAACGCCGCGATCAGGCCGGCGCCGACCACGCCGCCGACCAGCCCGCCGGCGACCCACCAGCCGCGCCGCGGCACGCCCTTCGTGGCGGCCATCACGATCGAGACCACCAGCGCGGCCTCGAGCACTTCACGAAAGACGATCAGGGCAGTAGACAGCATGTCGGTATCGGCTTACTTGACGGTCAGGTGCGTCTTCGACTGCGCTTCGTGATACTCGTCGTGGAACTCGTAGGTGCCCGCCTTCAGCGGCCCGACCAGGATCTCGACCGACTTGCCGGCCGGCACGACCTTCTCCGCCTTGAAGTCGTCGCTCTCGAATTCCGCAGGCGTCGCGTCGAGGTTCTTCACGACGAATTTCACTTTCTTGCCGGCAGGGATCGTCACGCCGTCGGGCGAAAACTTGTGGTCCTTCAACGTCAGGTTGACGACGTCGTCGGCGGCGAAGGCGGACGTTGCCGAGGCGCCCAGCAGGGCCAGTGCGAAACCGATAGCGAAACGGGTCATGTTCGTAATGAGCGGAAATATTGAAGAGAATCGATACTAAGATCGATTCGCATTTTCACCTCGGAGTACCCTTACTCGGGTCATGGGGATCGTGCGTCGTCGATCCCGTGTACCCGTTGCCGCGCAAGGCTCCGCCGAATTTCGCCGACAATGGGTGGCCGTCAATCGGGAAATATTCGGACTGACGCGCGCACGCGAATGGCTATTCGTCATACTTCAGCATTACAAATGGCTGATGCGATGCGCATCGCCGCACTTGACCTTCCCACCATGGCAAGCTTCATGCTGAACGTACTCGTCAACCATCCACCCCGGAGAACACGATGGAATTCGAAGTTCAGGACATGACCTGCGGCGGCTGCGCCAACGCCATCACGCGCGCGGTAACGGCCGCCGACCCCGCCGCGAAGCTCGACATCGACGTCGCGGCGAAGATCGTCAAGATCGACTCGGCGCAAAGCGCCGCGCGCGTACAGTCGATCATCGAAGCCGCCGGCTTCCATCCCGCGCTGCGCACCGCGTAACGCGCACCGAAGGCCGCGGGCGCAGCGCCGGACGGCGACGCGCCCGCGGCCGGCATCCCGTCAGCGCAGCCGGATCAGCGTCGACTTCAGTTCGGTGTACTTCTCGAGCGCATGCAGCGACTTGTCACGGCCGTTGCCCGACTGCTTGTAGCCGCCGAACGGGAAGTTCATGTCGCCGCCTTCGTCATAGCAGTTCACCCACACGGTGCCCGCACGCAGCCGGCGCGACACGTCGTGCGCGGTCGTCAGGTTCGACGTCCACACGGCCGCGGCCAGCCCGTATTCGGTGTCGTTCGCGATCCGCACGGCCTCGTCGACGTCGTCGAACACGATCACCGACAGCACCGGCCCGAAGATTTCCTCGCGCGCGATCTTCGCATCGGGCTTCACCTCGAACACCGTCGGCTCCACATAGAAGCCGCCCGTCTCCGCGTTCACGCGCGCACCGCCGGTGACGAGCCGGCCTTCGCTGCGCCCCGCCTCGATGTAACCGAGCACGCGCTCGAGCTGGATACCGTCGACGATCGCGCCCATCGACACCGACGGATCGAGCGGATTGCCCGGCACGTACGCGCGGGCGGCGGCGACGAGCTTCTCGATGAACGCGTCCCTGATGTCGCGATGCACGAGCAGCCGCGAGCCGGCCGTGCACATCTCGCCCATGTTGTAGAAGATCGCGCCGGCCGCCGTTTGCGCCGCGCGGTCGAGATCGGGGCAATCGGGCAGCACGATGTTCGGCGACTTGCCGCCGAGTTCGAGCCACGCGCGCTTCAGGTTCGACTGCGCCGCATACTGCATGATCAGCTTGCCGACCGCCGTCGAGCCCGTGAACGCGATGCAGTCGACGTCGCGATGCAGCGCGAGCAGCTTGCCCGGTTCGCCCGCGCCCGGCACGACGTTGAACACGCCGGCCGGCATGCCGGCCTCGAACGCGAGCTGCGCGACGCGAATCGCGGTCAGCGGCGATTTCTCCGACGGCTTCAGCACGACGCTGTTGCCGGCCGCGAGCGCGGGGCCGAATTTCCATGCGGCCATCAGGATCGGGAAGTTCCACGGCACGACGGCGGCCACCACGCCGACCGGCTCGCGCGTGACGAGACCGACGAGATGGTGATCGGCCGGCGCGACCTCGCCGCCGACCTTGTCGATCGCCTCGGCGAACCATTCGACGCAGTACGCGGCGCCCGGCACGTCGACCGTCGTCGTGTCGCCGATCGGCTTGCCCGCGTCGAGCGTCTCGAGCAGCGACAGTTCGTCGAGATGCGCGCGCATCAGCGCGGCCCAGCGCAGCAGCACGGCCTTGCGCGCGCGCGGGTTCAGGCCGGCCCATACGCCCGCGTCGAACGCGCGCCGTGCCGCCGCGACGGCCGCGTTCACGTCCGCTTCGCCGCAATCGGCGACCTTCGCGAGCACGCGGCCATCGATCGGGCTCACGCAGTCGAACGTCTTGCCGTCATGCGCGTCGCGCGACGCGCCATCGATGAATGCGCGCCCTTCGATCTCGAGCGACGCCGCCTTGTGTTGCCAGTCAGCCAAAGTCAACTTGTTCATCAGGATGCCTCAGTGTTTTGACATTCGCGATGCGGCACGCCGCGCGCGTGGCGCGCAGACGGCCCGCAGCGAATGCGGTGACGCGCGGTCAGAAGGTTGCCGGCGAATTGGCCGACACGACCTCGCAGATCAGTTCCGCGCTGGGATTGCGAAAACGATGCGGCAAACGGCTCTCGAAGTAGTAGCCGTCTCCGGGGTCGAGCAGCCACGTCGCGCTATCGACGGTCAGCTCGAGCCGGCCCGACACGACGACGCCGCCCTCGTGCCCCGCGTGCACCAGCATCTCGGGCCCCGTATCGGCCAGCGGCTGGTAGATCTCGCGCAGGATGCACATGTTGCGGTCCTTCACGTTCGCGCCGACCAGGTGAAACGCGAGCGACTCGTTGCCGAGGTTCGGCATCTCGTCGCGACGCGACACGACCGCGCGCGATTCGACGAGCTCGAACGTGAAGAATTCCGCGAGACTCATCGGGATGCATTCGAGCAGTTTCTTCAGCGAGCCGACCGACGGGCTCACGCGGCCCTGTTCGATCAGCGAGATCGTGCCGTTGGTGACGCCGGCGCGTTTCGCGAGCTCGCGCTGCGACAGGCCATGCTTGTTGCGCACGAAACGCAGGCGCTCGGCGACTTCGGTGGACATCGATTCGGTTTCGGACACGATAAGTGCGATGACAAAGTGAAACGACGCGGCGGACTGCCGTTGAATATTCTAATCACTTTATGCCGCACATCAGCGGGGAAAACCCTGAAAGGCGTTCGAAATAATGGACGGCGCATCGACTATTCCTTTTGCGAATCTTTTGTTCGCACTGCTCGGGAAAGCCCTGATGCAGGACCGTAAAAAAACATTTGACGCCGTTATTGGCTCGTATATGCTGGCTCTCAGGTCAGCGTCATCAGGCTTTCACAGGCATCGAAAAGCGTTATCGCAACGCAACAATTGATGCTCGTCAATGTAAATGACGCACGGCCGGCACCTTGATTATTTTAAACGCCCAGCGCGTCGAAACGATCGGGTGTTCAATACTTTCAACAAACCAGTCGAGTGTAATCGTGAGAGTCCGTGGCCCTCTGGTGAGGTGGGATCGAGGCGATGTGCGAAGTTTGCGCAGCGCCGTTCCCGCTTCCGATGGCAGTTGCGGCTGGCATAGTCCTCGCCTGCTTCACCTGTCGATCTACACCATCCTGTCCCGTCGTTCCGTTCGGCGCCACAACGCCGTTTCCGCACGCGCATTCGTCGCCGTCGATACCGACGAAGTGGCGTCGCTGCTGCCGTAGCGCCTCTCCTTTCTTCACGTCGTTCGTTTTATCTGTCGATTCGCCAACCGCATCGTCCGTGCGGTGACGGAACGCGTTCGCGCATGCGTTGCCGCGTCGCGTATCGCCATGAAACGAACGGCGGCCTGACCGTCGCGCGCAGCGCGGATCGCCACGCCATCCCGTTGCGCCCATTCACCAGCGGCCCTGCGCCTAGCGCCAGGCCGCGGGGTCGTGTCGCGCCCGCGTTTTGCCGCATTCGGGCCGACGCGCGTCACGTCCCTACGGATTACTGATTGACGTCATGGAAAGGAAACCTCTCGTCGGCATCACCGCCGACCTCACCCAGATCGGCGCGCACGCGTCGCATACGGTCGGCGACAAATACGTCGCCGCGATCGTCGACGGCGCGCACGCGCTCGCGATGGTGCTGCCGGCCCTTGGCGAACGCCAGTCGGTCGGCGACATCCTCGACACGGTCGATGGCCTGCTGTTTACCGGCAGCTACTCGAACGTCGAACCGCATCGGTACGGCGGCGAGCCGAGCGAGCCCGGCACGAAGCACGACCCCGCACGCGACGCGACGACGCTGCCGCTGCTGCGCGCGGCCATCGTCGCGGGCGTGCCCGTGCTTGCCGTGTGCCGCGGCTTCCAGGAGCTGAACGTCGTCTGCGGCGGCACGCTGCACCAGCGCGTGCACGACGTGCCGGGCTTCGCCGATCACCGCGAGGACGACGACGCGCCGATGGACACGCAATACGGCCCCGCGCACGTCGTGCGCCTGACGCCCGGCGGCAAGCTGCATGCGCTCGCCGGCGGCCGCGACGAAGTGCACGTGAACTCGCTGCACAAGCAGGGCATCGCGCAGCTCGGCTCCGGCCTCGCCGTCGAGGCCGTCGCGCCGGATGGCCTGATCGAGGCCGTGAGCGTCGTCGACGCACCGGCGTTCGCGCTGGCCGTGCAGTGGCATCCGGAATGGCGACACGCGCAGGACCCGCTGTCGAGCGCGATCTTCCGCGCGTTCGGCGATGCGTGCCGCGCCCGCCGCGCCGAACGCACCCGCGCCATGGCCGCCGCCGCGCTCGCCTGAGCGCGCCCACCAGACAACGAGAACAGACATGCAAGACATCGAAGACTTTCTGAAGCAGCACCGGATCACCGAGATCGAGGCGATCATTCCCGACATGGCCGGCATCGCGCGCGGCAAGATCA
Organism: Burkholderia sp. AcTa6-5; assembly: GCF_017815075.1. Classification (NCBI taxonomy): domain Bacteria; kingdom Pseudomonadati; phylum Pseudomonadota; class Betaproteobacteria; order Burkholderiales; family Burkholderiaceae; genus Burkholderia; species Burkholderia sp. AcTa6-5. The sequence continues at coordinate 28,979 of NZ_JAGIQE010000045.1, forward strand.
CGCCGCGCAACAAGTTCACGTCCGGCGAATCGATGCGCCTGCCGCAGGCCGTGATGGTGCAGACCGTCACCGGCGACTATCCGGAAGACGGGTCGCTGACCGGCGTGACCGACCCCGACATGGTGTGCGTGCCCGACACGTCGACGATCCGCCTGATCCCGTGGGCCGTCGATCCGACCGCGCAGGTGATCCACGACTGCGTGCACTTCGACGGCTCGCCGGTCGAGATCTCGCCGCGCTACGTGCTGCGCCGCGTGCTGGACCTGTACAAGGCGAAGGGCTGGAAGCCGGTCGTGGCGCCCGAGCTCGAGTTCTATCTGGTCGACATGAACAAGGACCCCGACCTGCCGCTGCGTCCACCGGTCGGCCGCACGGGTCGCCCCGAAACCGGCCGCCAGTCGTATTCGATCGAGGCCGTCAACGAATTCGACCCGCTGTTCGAGGATATCTACGAATACTGCGAAGCGCAGAACCTCGACATCGACACGCTGATCCACGAAGTCGGCGCCGCGCAGATGGAGATCAACTTCATGCACGGCGACGCTCTGTCGCTGGCCGACCAGGTGTTCCTGTTCAAGCGCACGGTGCGCGAGGCCGCGCTGCGTCACAACATGTACGCGACGTTCATGGCCAAGCCGATGGAAGACGAACCGGGTTCGGCGATGCACGTACACCAGAGCATCGTCGACGAGGAAACGGGCCAGAACCTGTTCACGTCGCAGGAAACCGGCGGCGCGACGTCGATGTTCTACAACTATCTCGCGGGGCTGCAGAAGTACACGCCGGCGCTGATGCCGATCTTCGCGCCGTACATCAACTCGTATCGCCGCCTGTCGCGCTTCATGGCCGCGCCGATCAACGTGCAGTGGGGCTACGACAACCGCACGGTGGGTTTCCGCATTCCGCACTCGGGCCCGGCCGCGCGCCGCATCGAAAACCGGATTCCGGGCGTCGACTGCAACCCGTACCTCGCGCTCGCGGCGACGCTTGCAGCCGGCTATCTCGGCATGACACAGCGCCTGGAGCCGACCGAGCCGCTGGTGAGCGACGGCTACAGCCTGCCGTACCAGTTGCCGCGCAACCTCGAGGAAGGGCTGACGCTGATGGCCGCGTGCGAGCCGCTCGGCGAGATCCTCGGACCCAAGTTCCTGAAGGCGTATTTCGCGCTGAAGGAAACCGAATACGAAGCGTTCTTCCGCGTGATCAGCTCGTGGGAACGCCGCCATCTGCTGCTGCACGTTTAAGCGCGCATCACCGCATACGGAATCACGGAGGAAACATGACTTACCGCAACGAATCTGCCTGGATCCAGCCGGCCGCGCCGAGTGCCGCGGCCGCCGCGCCGCGCGCGACGCAGGCACGCACGACCGCCGAATACCGCGCGCTCGACGCCGCGCACCACATCCACCCGTTCTCCGACATGGGCGCGCTCAACCGCGCCGGCAGTCGCGTGATCGTGAAGGCCGACGGTGTCTACCTGTGGGACTCGGACGGCAACAAGGTGATCGACGGGATGGCTGGCCT
>NZ_JAGIQE010000046.1:0-26243 GCF_017815075.1 Burkholderia sp. AcTa6-5
CCTTTGGCAAGAAAGTAGCGAATCATGGACGCTACCTCAGCGGGGCATGGACGAGCGGGTGACGACGCTAAATACAATGGACGACGCTACGCCTTGTCGTTCTGGACTATCGGTGATCGTGTCGCCGTTATCGAGTTCGCTGCCAACGAATGCGAGCGGCGCGAAGTCGGGCCCGTCTGCCAAACCCAGACCGCTCGTCACGCGCGCGGTTGAACCGTCCGGATAGTGGATCAGGTCGCCCACCGTGGCAGGCTTTCCCAGGTGCGACGCTACTTCCCACGTGCCGGACGGCTCGCGCAATGCATCGCCGCGCGCTGTTGTCGCGCCACGTACCGCCAGTCTATAGGCAGGCGGTGCGGGTGGCGGCACATAGGTGGGATCGAACAGGCCCGCAATGCTTTGCCCCTCCCGCACGTGAATGCCCCATGAGGTGCGCGGCGTTTCGGTAATTCGGTCACCGTTGCTCAACCGGCTGCCGACCAGCGCGAACGGCTTACCTCCGCTATGGTTGTTTCCCGCGCCTTCGATAATCGCGGCCTCGCTGCCGTCGTCATAGGTCACTACGTCGCCGACGCAGGCGACTTCTAATCCTGCCAGGTTGAGGCCGCTGGTTGCGGTGGTGACGCGTCCACCGCGTTCCGTGAGTGCGCCAACGGTGGCGAAAAGATGGGTCGGTGCTTTGTGTTCGTTTTTCATCCGGCTTCCCTGTCTCAGTAAATGGAATGGCTGCCTAGAGACGCTATTCCAGATACGAAACGTCGATCAATCGGACGAATATGATTCAGCGCTGGTAACTTCTATTACTTGTTCCGTTCCGCCTGTTGCATTGACCGCGCGTGCGCGAATGCGCTAGCTCAATCGCGGATACTCAGTCCCTGCGCACGCGCAGCAAGAACTTCTGCAACTTGCCGGTCGGCGTGCGCGGCAGCGCCTGCACGAACGCGAACTCGCGCGGGATCTTGTACGCCGCGAGCCGCTCGCCGCAGAACGCGCGCAGCGCGTCCGCATCGGCCGCCGCGTTCGCCCGCGTCACCACGTGCGCGACGACCGTCTCGCCCCAGTCCGGATGCGCGACGCCGACGACGGCCGCCTCGGCGATGTCCGGGTGCGCACCGAGCACGTCCTCCACCTCCTTCGAATAGACGTTCTCGCCGCCGGTGACGATCATGTCCTTCAGCCGGTCGACGATGAACAGATAGCCATCCTGATCGATCCGCGCGAGGTCGCCGGTGCGATACCAGCCGTCCGGCGCGAACGCGGCGCGCGTCGCGGCCGCGTCGTCGAGATAGCCGCGCATCATGCAGTCGGTCTTCAGCCAGATCTCGCCGGTTTCGCCCGGCCGCGCATCGACACCGTCCATCCGCACGACCCTCAGGTCGACGCCCGGGCCGCCGTGGCGGCCGATCGAGCCGGCCTTCGCGATCTGCTCGTCCGGATACAGCGTCGTGCCGGCCGGCCCGGTTTCCGTCATTCCGTACACCTGGAAAAACGCGCGGCTGCGATACGCGTGCGCAAGCCGTTCGGCCTGCGCGGCGCCGATCGGGCCGCCGCCGTACAGCCACGCGCGCACGCTCGACAGATCGAACGCCGCGAAGCCGTCGACCGTGTCGAGCGGCAGCGTGTACGACACCGGCGCGCCGAAATACAGCGTCACGCGCTCGCGCTCGACGGTCTGCAGGAAGCGCAGCGGATGGTATTCGCGCAGCAGCACGACGGTGCCGCCCGCGACCAGCGTGCCGCCGAACCAGTTGTTCAGCGGCGACGAATGCCAGATCGGCATCGCCATCAGCGTGCGTTCGTTGCGGCCGATGCCGGTCGCGAGCGCCGCCTGCATCGCGGCGAGCGTCACCGTGCGATGACTGTGCACGCAACCCTTCGGGCGGCCGGTCGTGCCGGACGTGTAGAGGATCTGCGCGACGTCGCCGTCGGCCGGCTCGATGCCCGCGAGGCCGTCCATCGTCGCGCACATCGTGTCGAAGTTCGGCACGCCGTCGAGTTCGCCTTCGGTCACGAGCCGCCGCGCCGGATGCACGATGCGCTCGACCACCGGCGCGAGCGCGACGTCGAACAGCAGCACGGTGCTGCCGCTGTGTTCGAGCACGTAGTCGACTTCCGGCGCCTGCAGCTTGTGGTTGATCGGCACGAACGCCGCGCCGAGCCGCCATGCGCCGAACATCAGGTCGACGAAGGCCGGCGTGTTGAAGCACATCGCGGCGACGCGGTCGCCGGCCGCGACGCCGAGCGCGCTCAGAACGGCCGCCGCGCCGTGCGAACGCTCGCGTGCGGCCGCATACGTGATCGTCGCGGATTCGCTGACGAGGAACGGCTTGTCGGGCGTCGCACGGGCGGCGCGGTCGAGGGCGGCGACGAGGTTCATCGGGGCTCCGGGCGGGCGAACGAACGCGAATTCGGTTGAGCGGGCCGGCGTCAGGCCGGGTACGCGCGCTGCAGCAGCGCGGCGACGTCGATCGCGCGCGGATCGAAGCCGCCCGCGATACGGCCCCAGTCGGGCGCGGCGAGCCGTGTCGCGACGAACGCGTCGGCGACGGCCGCCGGTGCATCGCGGCGCAGCAGGCACGCCTGCGCGACGAGCGCGAGCCGCTGCGCGAACACGCGGCCCGACGCTTCGAGCGTGTCGGCCGGGGCGGCGAGCATCGCGCGCAACGCGTCGAGCGCCGCGCGGATGCGCGGTTCGCCCGCGCCGAGGTCGGCGAGTTCGTCGAACAGCGCGGCGGCCGCATCGGGCTCGCGCGACACCGCGCGCAGCACGTCGAGGCACATCACGTTGCCCGAGCCTTCCCAGATCGAGTTGACGGGCGCCTCGCGGAACAGGCGCGCGATCGGGCCGTCGTCGACGTAGCCGTTGCCGCCGAACACTTCCATCACCTCGCCGGTCAGCTCGACCGCGCGCTTGCAGACCCAGAATTTCGCGGCGGGCGTGACGATCCGCTTCCATGCGCGTTCGCGCGGGGTGTCGTCGCGTTCGAACGCGTCGGCGAGCCGCATCGCGAGCGACAGCGCCGCCTCGCTTTCGAGCGCGAGATCGGCGAGCACGGTGCGCATCAGCGGCTGCTCGGCGAGCGCGCGGCCGAACGCGTGACGCTGGCGCGTGTACGCGATCGCCTGCACGACGCCCTGGCGCAGCATCGCCGCGCTGCCGAGCACGCAGTTCAGCCGCGTGTAGGTGGCCATCTCGATGATGGTCGGAATGCCGCGGCCTTCATCGCCGAGCATGATCCCCCACGCATCGTTCAGCTCGATCTCGCTGCTCGCGTTGCTGCGGTTGCCGACCTTGTTCTTCAGCCGCTGGATCTCGACCGCGTTTTTCGTGCCGTCCGGCCGCCAGCGCGGCACGTAGAAGCACGACGGGCCGCCGGCTTCGGTGCGCGCGACGACGAGGTGCGCGTCGCACATCGGCGCGGAAAAGAACCACTTGTGGCCGCGCAGCCGGTATTCGCCGCCGCGGCCGCCCGCGCCGACCGGCGTGGCGAGCGTCGTGTTCGCGCGCACGTCGGAGCCGCCCTGTTTCTCGGTCATGCCCATGCCGAACCAGATCGCGCGCTTGTCGGCGACCGGCACGTCGCGCGCATCGTAGTCGTCGCTGTAGAGCTTGTCGCGCAGCAGGTCCCACAGCGCCGGCTCTTTCTGCAGCACGGGAATCGCGGCTTGCGTCATCGTCGCCGGGCACAGCGTGCCGGCCTCGATCTGGCCGTGCAGGTAGAAGCCGGCGGCCGTCGCGGCCCAGCGGCCGCGGCGCGACTCGCGGAACGCGAGCGACACGAAGCCTTCGTGACGATACTGGCCGAGCAGCGCGTGCCAGGCGGGATGGAAGTCGACGCGGTCGATGCGCCGGCCGCGCCGGTCGAACGCGTTCAGTTCGGGCGTGTGGCGGTTCGCTTCGTCGGCGAGTTGCGCGGTGTCGGCGCTGCCGAGCCGCGCGCCGTATGCGTCGAGCTGCGGTACGGCCCAGTCGGCGCCGGCCCGGACGAGCGCGTCGCGCAGCGCGAGATCCGTCGCGAAGAGGTTATAGTCGACGAGTTCGTCGAACTGGTTCGTGACGGCGTGAGTCGAGTCGGTCATCGCGGGTGTCTCCGGTCTGATGCTGCGCGGTCAGCCGGCGTCATGCCGCGCGCAACGGCCCTTCGGCGCGGGTTCCGGCTTCCGGTAAAACGTATTCCCTGCTGAATTCAGAGTAGCAAATATGCCGCCGCGACATGTTCAGGTTCCGGCGCCGCCCGGCTCGCCGGCGGCGCAACCCGCGCCCGCGTTGCGTCGCCGGCCGCGCCAGTCGCGCGCGCAGGCGAGCTCCGACGCGCTGCAACAGGCGTTCGTTCAGCTTTTGCTCGAACGCGGCTACGCGAAGGCGACGATCCGCGAGATCGCGGCCGTCGCGGGTGTCAGCATCGGCACCTTCTACGAGTATTTCGGCGACAAGCAGAGCCTCGCGGCGCTCTGTATTCATCGCCGCGTGCTGGCGCTGGCCGACCGGCTGCGCGACGCGGTGCAGCGGCTGCGCGGTGCGCCGCGGGCCGAGCTCGCCGTCGCGCTGGTCGATCTCCAGGTCGATACGATCGCCGCCGACGCGGCGCTGTGGGGCGCGCTGTTCGCGCTGGAGCGGCAGGTGTCGCCGCTGACCGCCTATCGCCGGCATTACGACGCCTATGTCGCGCTGTGGCGCGACGCGCTGGCCCACGCGGCCGATCCGCCGCCCGCCGCGCGGCTCGACGGGCTCGCGCGGATGGCCCATACGATCTGCTACGGCGGCCTGTCGCAGGCGCTGCTGACGCTCGGGCCCGCGCTCGATTTCGCCGCGCAGCGCCGCGAACTGCGAGCCGTGCTGCTCGCGTATCTCGCGGCCGCGGACGCGTAGCCTTCCCAGGGGAAATGCCTGATTCGCATATCAGGCGCGCAGACCCGCCTTGCCGCCAGGCTCTTCTCCCGGCGAACCATGAGAAAAATGCATGGCCTCCATGACGAACTTTCGATTGTCCGCCGATATTGGTTCGGGCTAAATCATGCGGCAGATGCAGGTCGCGCACGGCGCGGCCCGCCCGAAGGACATCAGGAGGAGGAGTCATGCGAAGCGCCACCGCGCCCCGTTCGAAACTGCCCGACGTCGGGACGACGATCTTCACGGTGATCGGCCAACTGGCTGCTCAACACGACGCATTGAACCTGTCGCAGGGCGCGCCGAATTTCGCGCCCGATCCGGCGCTCGTCGAAGGCGTCGCGCGCGCGATGCGCGACGGTCACAACCAGTACGCGCCGATGGCCGGCGTGATCGCGCTGCGCGAGCGGCTCGCCGAGAAGACCGAGGCGCTGTACGGCGCGCGCTACGATCCGGCGACCGAGATCACGGTGATCGCGAGCGCGAGCGAGGGGCTGTACGCGGCGATCAGCGCGCTCGTGCATCCGGGCGACGAGGTGATCTATTTCGAGCCGTCGTTCGACAGCTATGCGCCGATCGTGCGGCTGCAAGGCGCGACGCCGGTCGCGATCAAGCTGTCGCCCGAGCATTTCCGCGTGAACTGGGACGAGGTGGCCGCGGCCATCACGCCGCGCACGCGGATGATCATCGTCAACACGCCGCACAACCCGACCGCGACGGTGTTCTCCGCCGACGATCTCGAGCGGCTCGCGCAGCTCACGCGCGACACGGGGATCGTGGTGCTGTCCGACGAAGTCTACGAGCACGTCGTGTTCGACGGCGCGCAGCACCAGAGCGTCGCGCGCCACCGCGAGCTGGCCGAGCGCAGCGTGATCGTGTCGTCGTTCGGCAAGTCGTTCCACGTGACCGGCTGGCGGGTCGGCCATTGCCTCGCGCCGGCCGAACTGATGGACGAGATCCGCAAGGTGCACCAGTTCATGGTGTTCTCGGCCGATACGCCGATGCAGGTCGCGTTCGCGGGGATCCTCGCGCGGCCGGACAGCTATCTCGGCCTCTCGGCGTTCTACCAGGCCAAGCGCGACCTGCTCGCGCGCGAGCTGGCCGATTCGCGTTTCGAGCTGCTGCCGAGCGAAGGCTCGTTCTTCATGCTCGCGCGCTTTCGCCACTTCTCGGATGAAAGCGACAGCGATTTCGTGCTGCGCCTGATCCGCGACGCGCGCGTCGCGACGATTCCGCTGTCGGCGTTCTATACCGACGGCACCGACGCCGGCGTGATCCGGCTCAGTTTTTCGAAGGACGACGCGACGCTGGTCGAAGGCGCGCGGCGGCTGCGTTCGCTGTAGGACAACCGGCGGCGGAGACGTCGCATCGACCGGACACTTGGAGATCACGATGAAGCACACGGCAACCCTGAAACTCGCATTCGCACTCGCGTGCGCCATCGGCTCCGGCGCGGCGCTCGCCGATGCGCCGACGCTGCGCTTCGGCCTCGAAGCGCAATACCCGCCGTTCGAATCGAAGGCGCCGAACGGCGACCTGCAGGGCTTCGACATCGACGTCGGCAATGCCGTCTGCCAGACGGCGAAGCTGTCGTGCAAATGGGTCGAGACCTCGTTCGACGGGCTGATTCCGGCGCTGAAGGGCCGCAAGTTCGACGCGATCAACTCGGCGATGAACGCGACCGAGCAGCGGCGCCAGGCGATCGACTTCACGACGATCATCTATCGCGTGCCGACCCAGCTGATCGCGCGCACCGGCAGCGGGCTGCTGCCGACGCCCGAATCGCTGAAGGGCAAGCGCGTGGGCGTGCTGCAGGCGTCGATCCAGGAAACCTTCGCGAAGGCGCACTGGGAGCCGGCCGGCGTCGCGGTCGTCGCGTACCAGGACCAGAACCAGGCGTATGCGGATCTGGTCGCGGGCCGCCTCGACGCGACGCTCGTGCTCGCGCCGTCCGGCCAGCGCGGTTTCCTGTCGCGCCCGGACGGCAAGGGCTTCTCGTTCGTCGGGCAGCCGGTGCACGACGACAAGATTCTCGGCAGCGGCATCGCGTTCGGCCTGCGCAAGGGCGACGACGCGCTGAAGGCGAAGCTCGACGCGGCGATCGACAAGCTGAAGGCGGACGGCACGGTGAAGTCGCTCGGCCTGAAGTATTTCGGCGATATCGACATCTCGACGAAGTAAGCGGGGGCGCGCGCGATGCCGACTCCGAACCCGAGCGCCGCGGGCAGCGAACCGGGCGGCACGCCGCTGCCGCTGCCGGACGATGCCGTCGCTGCCGTGCTCGCCGACGAACTGGGCGATGCGCTCGTCACGCGTGCGGCCGACATCGAGCCGCGTTACTTCACCGCGTACAACGAGCCGGCCGGCGTGCGGCCGCGCGCGCTGGTGCGCCCGCGTAGCGTCGACGACGTGTCGAGGACGCTCGCGTTATGCACGCGGCTCGGCCAGCCGGTCGTGCCGCAAGGCGGGCTGACGGGGCTCGCGCGCGGCGCGGTCGCGCTGGGCGGCGAGGTCGTGCTGTCGATGGAGCGCTTCGCGGGCATCGACGCGCTCGACGCGGCGGCCGGCACGATCGCCGTGCGCGCGGGCACGCCGCTGCAGACGGTGCAGGACGCCGCGCACGCGGCGGGCTTCACGTTCGGCGTCGATCTCGGCGCGCGCGGCTCGTGCCAGATCGGCGGCATGCTCGCGACCAATGCGGGCGGCACGCGCGCGATCCGCTACGGGATGATGCGCGAGCAGGTGCTCGGGCTCGAGGCGGTGCTCGCGGATGGCACGGTCGTGTCGTCGATGAACCGGATGCTGAAGAACAACGCGGGCTACGACCTGAAGCAGCTCTTCATCGGCAGCGAAGGGACGCTCGGCGTCGTCACGCGCGCGGTGCTGCGGCTGCATCCGTTGCTGGCGGCGCCGGCCACGGCGCTCTGCCGCGTGCGCGACTACGAGGCGGTGGTCGCGCTGTGGAACCGCGTGCGCACGCTGCCGGAAGTCGTCAGTTTCGAGGCGATGTGGCCGGCGTTCTACGACTACGTCGCGCGCCATACGCCCGGTGTGTCGGCGCCATTCGTCGGCGACGGCGGTTTCGTGGTGTTGATCGAATGCGCGACGAGCGCGCCGGGCGGCGATGCGCACCATGCGCTCGAAACGGGGCTGGCTGCGGGGCTCGATGCAGGGCTCATCGACGATGCGGTGCTCGCGACTTCCGAGCGGCAGGCGCGCGATTTGTGGACGCTGCGCGAAGGGCTTGCGATCGATGCGCTGCCCCATCTCGTCAACTTCGACGTGAGTCTGCCGACGGGCGAACTCGGCGCGTTCGCCGAACGCTGCGAGGCGGCGTTGCGGGCGCGCTGGCCGGCGCTCACGTGCCTGTTCTTCGGCCATGTCGGCGACGGCAACGTGCATATCGGCGTGTCGCTGGCCGAGATGACCGACACGGATGCCGATGCGCTCGATCGCTGCGTGTATGCGGTGGTGCGCGACATGGGCGGCTCGGTGTCGGCCGAGCACGGGATTGGCGTGCTCAAACGTCCTTATCTGGCGCACACACGCAGCGACGCGGAAATCGGATTGATGCGACGCCTGAAGGCCGCGCTGGACCCGCTTGGGATCCTGAATCCCGGCAAGGTGCTTTGACGCTGCCGACGCCCGTTCCTCACGGAAAACGGCCGGCGCGACGCATCAGCCGTCCACCCAGCGCAGCGCGCCGATCTTCAGGTGTTCGACGACGCTGCGCGCCCACTCGAGCTCCGCATTGAGCAGCACGAGCGCATATTCGTTCTGCAACAGGAACAGGCGCGGCACCTGGTCGGCCTGCGCGGTGGCGCGCAGCGCCTCCAGCCGCTCGCGTTCGGCGTCGAGACGCGCGATGCGCAGCTCGAGCTGGTGGCGCGCATCTTCCGCATCGAGCAGCGGCAGGAACGCGAGGCCGGCGCCGAACGCCGGAAATTCACGCGCGGGCTCCGCGAGCAGCGCATGCAGCCACGCCTGCCCGGCCGTGTGCCCGGCTTCGGTCAGCGCATACAGCGTGCGCTCCGGAAACGCGCCGTCACGCTCGGTGTCGTGCACGACGATCAGCCCGTCGCGCAGCAGCCGGTCGATCGTCTGGTACAGGCTCGTGCGCTGCCGCACGTTGACGACTTCGTCGTAGCCGCGGGCCTTCAGTTGCTGCAGCATCCCGTACGGATGCATCGGCGTTTCGGTGAGCGTCGCGAGGACGGCCAGCGCGAGCGGGGACGGACGGCTCGTAGACATGAATAGTAAATATATATCTAGTAATAATACAACTATTCTCTATCGGACTATCTTGTTTGACAAGGGTTTCAGCCGAGATGCGAGCGCTTCGCGGCCGGCGCGACGGTTTCCATCGTCGCGAGACCGTGCACGATGCCGCAATCCTCGACCGAGTGCTCGCCGACGCACTGGCGGCGCAGTTCGATGAGCTGGTCGCGCAGATGCGTGAGTTCCGCGAGGCGCGCGTCGACGTGTCCGATGTGATCGTCGAGCAGCGAATTGATCGAATCGCAGCGGTCGGCCGGCGTGTCGGTGAGCCGCAGCAGCGCGCGGATTTCGTCGTGCGCCATGTCGAGCGCGCGGCAGTTGCGGATGAAGCGCAGCCGTTCGACGTGCACGTCGGTGTAGTTGCGGTAGTTCGAATCGGTGCGCTCCGCATCTGGCATCAGCCCCTCTTTCTCGTAGAAGCGGATCGTCTCGGGCGTGCAGCGGGCCGCTTTGGCCAGTTCGCCAATCTTCATGCCTTTCTCCCGTGTAAGGGTTGACCTTGTAGTGGCTTCAGGGTGTTAACTCTACACCGTCAAGCCACGAAAGGAGGTTGTCATGACCGACGCCCAGCGTCCCCACGACCCACGACACCGTCATGCCGGCGGCGCCGATACGTGTTGCGCCGATGCGCGCGACACGCAGACGGCGGCCGTTGCCGATGCGGCGCCGGCGGCCGGCGAGCGCGCGCACGGCCATGACCACGATCACGATCACGGCCACGGCCACGATCACGCCGCGCATGGCGATGCGGGTCATGACCGCGATCACGACGAGGCTCACACGGATACGCATCGGCATGGCGCGTCGTGCTCGCACGACCACGCCGCGCATGACCATGCCGGTCACGACCACGACCACGACCACGACCACGACCACGACCACGACCACGACCACGACCACGACCACGACCACGACCACGCGGCCGGCGACTGCTGCGCGCCTGCCGCGCTGACGCTCGCGCCGCTGCCGGTCGCGCAGGCGACCGCGTCGGGTCACGTGCGCTCCGCGTTCCGGATCATGCAGATGGACTGCCCGACCGAGGAAACGCTGATCCGCAAAAAGCTCGGCGGCATGCAGCAGGTATCGGCGCTCGAATTCAACCTGATGCAGCGGATGCTGACCGTCGAGCACGTGCCCGGCGCGCAACCGGCGCTCGAAAGCGCGATCCGCTCGCTCGGGATGACGCCGGAAGCCGCGTCGGCCGATGCACCGGCAGCGCCCACCGCGCCGCCGCCCGCCAAACCGTGGTGGCCGCTCGCGCTCGCCGGCGTCGCCGCGATCGCATCCGAAGGCGCGACCTGGGCCGGGCTGCCGGTGTGGCTGTCGGCGGCGCTCGCGCTCGCCGCGGTGCTCGCGTGCGGGCTCACCACGTACAAGAAAGGCTGGATCGCGATCCGCAACGGCAACCTGAACATCAACGCGCTGATGAGCATCGCGGTGACGGGCGCGATGGCGATCGGCCAGTGGCCGGAAGCCGCGATGGTGATGGTGCTGTTCACGATCGCCGAGCTGATCGAGGCGAAGTCGCTCGACCGCGCGCGCAATGCGATCCAGGGGCTGATGCAGCTCGCGCCGGACACCGCGACCGTGCAGCAGGCCGACGGCGCGTGGCGCACGATCGAAGCCGCACAGGTCGCGCTGGGCGCGGTCGTGCGCGTGAAGCCGGGCGAGCGGATCGGGCTGGACGGCGAGGTCGTCGCCGGCCGCTCGACGGTCAACCAGGCGCCGATCACCGGCGAGAGCCTGCCTGTCGAAAAGGCGAGCGGCGACGCCGTGTACGCGGGCACGATCAACGAATCGGGTTCGTTCGACTACCGCGTGACGGCCGTCGCGGCCAACTCGACGCTCGCGCGGATCATCCACGCGGTCGAGGAAGCGCAGGGCGCGAAGGCGCCGACCCAGCGCTTCGTCGACCAGTTCGCGCGCGTCTACACGCCGATCGTGTTCGCGGTCGCGCTGCTGGTCGCGGTGGCGCCGCCGCTCGTGATGGGCGGCGCGTGGCACGACTGGATCTACCGTGCGCTCGTGCTGCTCGTGATCGCGTGCCCGTGCGCGCTGGTGATCTCGACGCCGGTGACGATCGTGTCGGGGCTCGCGGCCGCGGCGCGGCGCGGGATTCTCGTGAAGGGCGGCGTCTATCTGGAAGAAGGGCGCAAGCTCGCGTGGCTCGCACTCGACAAGACCGGCACGATCACGCACGGCAAGCCGGTGCAGACCGACTTCGACGTGCATGCGGACGGTGCCGATGCGGCGCGCGTGCGGCATCTCGGCGCGAGCCTCGCGGCGCGCTCCGATCACCCGGTGTCGCAGGCGATTGCGGCCGCGGCCCGCGACGCCGGCACGACCGCATTCGCCGACGTGCAGGACTTCGAAGCGATCGTCGGGCGCGGCGTGTGCGGCACGATCGACGGCACGCGCTACTGGCTCGGCAATCACCGGCTCGTCGAGGAACTGGAGCGCTGCTCGGCGGCGCTCGAGGCGAAGCTCGACGCGCTGGAGCGGCAGGGCAAGAGCGTCGTCGTGCTGGTCGACGCCACGCGCGTGCTCGGCATCTTCGCGGTGGCCGACACGATCAAGGACACGAGCCGCGATGCGATCGCCGATCTGCATGCGCTCGGCATCCGCACCGCGATGCTGACGGGCGACAACCCGCATACCGCGCAGGCGATCGCGGGGCAGGCCGGCATCGACGATGCGCGCGGCAACCAGTTGCCGGAAGACAAGCTCGCGGCGGTCGAGGAACTGTCGGCGGGCGGCGCGGGCGCGGTCGGGATGGTCGGCGACGGGATCAACGATGCGCCGGCGCTCGCGCGCGCCGACATCGGCTTCGCGATGGGCGCGATGGGTACCGACACGGCGATCGAGACGGCCGACGTCGCGCTGATGGACGACGACCTGCGCAAGATTCCCGCGTTCGTGCGGCTGTCGCGCGCGACGCACCGCGTGCTGGTGCAGAACATCGGCTTCGCGCTCGGCGTGAAGGTCGTGTTCCTCGGCCTCACGGTCGCGGGGCTCGGCACGATGTGGATGGCGGTCTTCGCCGACGCGGGCGCGAGCCTGATCGTCGTGGCCAACGGTTTGCGGCTGCTGTCGTCGTCCGGGGCGTTCGGCGACGTCCCGGCCAAGCGTTGAGGAGCGGGCGATGAGCTTCCTGAAACGGATTCTCGGCGGCCACGGCGGTGGTCATGGCAGCGGGCACAGCAATAGCGGAAACGGGGGCCACGGCGGCGGGCGTCACGGTGGCCTGCGCCAGGGCGGGCACGGCGGCCACGATGCGCGCGGCCGCGATCGCCACGGCTGGGGCTGGCAGGCGCCGGCCGACGCGGGCAGCGGTGGCCAGGGCGGCAATCTGCCGCTGAGCCAGCTCGCGTGCGCGGGCTGCGGCGCACTCAACGCAGCCGATGCACGCTTCTGCACGCAGTGCGGCGCGGCGCAACGCGGCAAGGCCTGCAGCCGCTGCCACGCGGCGCTGGCGGCCGACGCGCGGTTCTGTCCCGGCTGCGGAACGCAGGCGGCTTGACGCTATCCGCACCTTCGCGCCGGCCACGCATAAGCACAGGCCGGCACGCTTCGTTCGACGGCCGGCGCACCGGCATGCCCGATGTCATCCCCGGCATGCTCGCACCGGCAATATCGTCGCGGTCCGTCCGGATACACGGCTCCGGGACGCACCCTTTACTCAGCGCAGCGGCAGGTGAATTTCTGTGCGCAGGTCGGCCGGCGCCGTATCCATCGGCGTATTGAGGTATAGCTCGAACGGCGGCGCGTCGGCGGCTTCGCGGCCCGAGTGACGCAGCCAGTCGCCGTAGAGCCACTGGTAGGCCGTCTTCAGGTCCGCATACGGCCCGGTATGCAGCAGTACCGCGTATTCGCCGCCTGCGATCGTCGCACGCTCGACCGGCGGCACGGGCGCGACGTCCGGCGCGCCGTCGGCCGGCATGATGCACGCTTTCGCGCGCAACTGTGCTTCGGGCGTCGTGTCCGGATCATCGTAGAAAATCCCGATCATCTTCGCGCCCGGGCCGATCAATCCGTGCTGCCCGACCCACGCGCCGATCCGCCCGAACGCGTCGCCGACCTTCATGTACGCGCCGGTATGCGTCACCGCGTAGCCGCGCAGTTCCGGCAGCCGCCGGATCTCGACCTCGTGCTTGAACATGTCTTCCTCTCCTCGCTGTAGTGGATAAATCGGCCGGTGGATGCCGGTGCGCCGGTGCTGCGCGGGCAACACGCCGTACGCGTCGCGAAATGCCCGCGCGAACGCGTGCGTCGAACCGTAGCCCGCGCGCCGCGCGATCTCGTCGAGCGGCCGCGCGGTGCAGACCAGATCCTCGGACGCCCGCACGATCCGCATCCGCCGCACCGTCAGCACGATCGACTCGCCGTACAGCGCGCGGTAGACGCGCTGCCAGTGATACGGCGACAGGCACGCGACTTCGGCGAGCCGGTTCAGGTCGAGCGGGCCGTCGAGATGCGCGCCGATGTACGCGTGGACGCGCGCCACGCTCGCCGCGTAGCGCACCCACGCGGGCGGGTCGGGTTTCGTTTCGGCTGGGGTCATCGGCGTGTCCGGGCTGGAACCGACGCCACGGTAGCACGGGCCGAATGGACAAATCTTGCGGAAATGCGAAGCTGTCCGAAGTCCGTCCCCTTTTAATTTCAGCGAAATGGGGTCTTGCCCCTCCGGCATCTATGACTAAAGTTAAAGACGGTGAAATCGGGTGATCACGTCATTTTTCTCGGGTAAGTTGCTCGGACGGGGCAGCAGCACGCTTTTCGAATTACGCAGGTCGTTCGTCGATGTTCAATCGCCACACCACGTTTTCGGGAGAAGAAGAAATGGATGCTTCCAGCTTCATCACGTCGCTGCAGGCCACACTAGGCGGATACCTGCCCAAGATCGCGGGCGCGATCGGCATCCTGGTGATCGGCTGGCTGATCGCCGTCGCGGTGCGGGCCGGCGCGCTCCGGCTGCTCAACGCGCTGAAGGTCGATCAGCGGATCACCGACAGCACCGGCCAGGGCGCGTGCGTCGAACGCATCATCGCCGGCGGCCTGTTCTGGCTCGTGCTGCTCGTCACCGCGGTGGGCATCTTCAACGTGCTCAACCTGTACGCGGTCTCCAATCCGTTCTCGCTGCTCGTCACGCACATCGTCAACTACCTGCCGAACCTGATCGGCGGCGCGGCGCTGACGCTGATCGCGTGGCTGATCGCGTCGCTGCTGCGCAGCCTCGCGAACCGCGCGCTGAAGGCGAGCAAGGTCGACGCCACGCTGTCCGAAAGCGCCGGCATGCAGCCGATGAGCGGCTATCTCGGCGACGTGCTGTTCTGGCTCGTGATCCTGATGTTCCTGCCGGCGATCCTCGCGTCGTTCGCGCTGTCGGGCCTGCTGTCGCCGGTGCAGGGGATGGTCGACAAGCTGCTCGCGATCGTGCCGAACATTTTCGCGGCCGCCGTGATCGGCTTCGTCGGCTGGATCGTCGCGCGCGTGCTGCGCGGCCTCGTGACGAACCTGCTGGTCGCCGCCGGCGCCGACCGCCTCACGCAAGGCATCGACAGCCCGACGCCGGTGCGCGTGTCGAGTCTGGTCGGCACGATCGTCTACGTGTTCGTGTTCGTGCCGACGCTGATCTCCGCGCTCGACGCACTGAAGATCGACGCGATCTCGATCCCCGCGACCAACATGCTGAACCAGTTCCTCGGCGCGGTGCCGGACATCGTCGCGGCGATCGTGATCGTGCTCGTCACGTTCTACTTCGCGCGCTTCGTCGCGTCGCTCGCGCAGAAGCTGCTGGAAGCGGCCGGCGTCGACGGGCTGCCGGCCGTGCTCGGCGTCGAGCGCGTGTTCTCGGGCATCCTGCAGCCGTCGGTGCTGGTCGCGCGGCTGATCGTGTTCTTCGCGATGCTGTTCGCGTCGGTCGAGGCCGCGAACCGGCTCGGCTTCACGCAGGTGCGCGACGTCGTCACGCTGTTCATCGAATTCGGCGGCCACGTGCTGACGGGCGGCGTGATCCTCGTGATCGGCGTGTGGCTCGCGGGCCTCGCGCGCCGCGTGATCGAGCAGGCCGACCGCGAGCACAGCGTGCTGTTCGCGCGGATCGCGCAATTCGCGATCCTCGGCCTCGTGTTCGCGATGGGGCTGCGCGCGATGGGCATCGCGAACGAAATCGTCCAGCTCGCGTTCGGCCTCGTGCTCGGCGCGATCGCGGTGGCCGTCGCGCTGTCGTTCGGCCTCGGCGGCCGGGAAGCGGCCGGCAAGCTGCTCGACCGCTGGTTCAACCAGCGCGGCGGCGGCCAGTAACGCCGGCCGGCACGGCCGCTCCGGCCCGCATCGCGCGGGCCGGAGCGGCGTGGCAACGCGGGCGGCCGGCGTTGCCGCGAGCGTTTTCGCAAGCGTTTCCGCAAGCGAAATGTCAGCCGCGATCTTTGCCGAATTTCGATAACACGTCGTTTAATGACTCTCTAGCATCGATTCTCAGTCGCGCGGGCCCGCAGGCCGGCGCCTTTGAGGAGAGTCCGATGAAAGCAGAGTCGAATGGCCGGCCCGCCGCCGGCGCCAAGTCCTCCGGCCAGCCCGCGCTGCAGCAGACGCTCGGGACCTGGCAACTGTGGGGCATCGCGGTCGGCCTCGTGATTTCCGGCGAATACTTCGGCTGGAGCTACGGCTGGGCGAGCGCGGGCACGCTGGGTTTCGTGATCACCGCGCTGTTCGTCGCGGCGATGTACACCACCTTCATCTTCAGTTTCACCGAGCTGACGACGTCGATCCCGCACGCGGGCGGCCCGTTCGCGTATGCGCGGCGCGCGTTCGGCCCGACCGGCGGCTATCTGGCCGGCGCGGCGACGCTGGTCGAATTCGTGTTCGCGCCGCCCGCGATCGCGCTCGCGATCGGCGCGTACCTGCACGTGCAGTTTCCGGGGCTCGAACCGAAACACGCGGCGATGGGCGCGTATCTCGTGTTCATGGCGCTGAACATCGTCGGCGTGCAGATCGCGGCGACCTTCGAGCTCGTCGTCACGCTGCTCGCGATCTTCGAGCTGCTGGTGTTCATGGGCGTCGTGTCGCCGGGCTTCACGTGGAGCAATTTCACGAAGGGCGGCTGGTCGGGCGCCGATCACTTCAGCGTGGGCGCGTTCCACGGGATGTTCGCGGCGATTCCGTTCGCGATCTGGTTCTTCCTCGCGATCGAAGGCGTCGCGATGGCCGCCGAGGAAGCGAAGAACCCGAAGCGCTCGATTCCGATCGCGTACGTGGCCGGGATCCTGACCCTCGTGGCGCTCGCGATCGGCGTGATGGTGTTCGCCGGCGGCGCGGGCGACTGGACCAAGCTCGCGAACATCAACGATCCGCTGCCGCAGGCGATGAAGTACATCGTCGGCGCGAACAGCGGCTGGATGCACATGCTCGTGTGGCTCGGGCTGTTCGGGCTCGTCGCGTCGTTCCACGGGATCATCCTCGGCTATTCGCGCCAGATCTTCGCGCTGGCCCGCGAAGGCTACCTGCCCGAATGGCTCGGCAAGGTGCATCCGCGCTTCAAGACCCCGCATCGCGCGATTCTCGCGGGCGGCGTGGTCGGGATTGCCGCGATCTACAGCGACGAGCTGATCCAGTTCGGCGGGCAGACGCTCACCGCGAATATCGTGACGATGTCGGTGTTCGGTGCGATCGTGATGTATATCGTCAGCATGGCGTCGCTGTTCAAGCTGCGCCGCTCGCAGCCGAACCTGGCGCGGCCGTTCCGCGCGCCGCTGTACCCGATCTTCCCGGCCTTCGCGATCCTGGCGGCGCTCGTCTGCCTCGCGACGATGGTGGTTTTCAACGGGCTGGTCGCGCTGGTGTTCGTCGGCTTCCTCGCGGTCGGTTACGCGTACTTCCTCGCGACCCGTTCGCAGCGCGCGAGCGCACCCGGCGACGCGCTGCTGGAGGAGTGAGCACGGTGACGATGGTGAACGTGAAAGGCCGTTCCTGACGGCATCCGGCGCGCCCCGTCGAACGGGCGCGCCGTCGGCTTTTGGCAAGGAGATTCGAACGATGTCCTATACGGAGACGATCGGTCCGCGCACGTACCGCTTCGCGGACCTGAAGACGCTGCTCGCGAAGGCGAGCCCGCTGCGTTCCGGCGACCAGCTCGCCGGCGTCGCGGCGGCGAGCGAGGAGGAGCGCGTCGCCGCGAAGATCGCGCTCGCGGGCGTACCGCTGAAGGCGTTCCTGAACGAAGCGGTGATCCCGTATGAAGACGACGAGGTCACGCGCCTGATCATCGACGATCACGACGCGCACGCGTTCGCCGAGATCTCGCACCTCACCGTCGGCGATTTCCGTAACTGGCTGCTGTCGCCCGCGGCCGACGGCGCGGCGCTCGAACGGATCGCGCCCGGCCTCACGCCCGAGATGGTCGCGGCCGTGTCGAAGCTGATGCGCAACCAGGACCTGATCGCGGCCGCGAGAAAGCGCCGCGTCGTCACGCGCTTTCGCAACACGGTCGGGTTGGCCGGCCGGATGTCGGTGCGGCTGCAGCCGAACCACCCGACCGACGACGTGAAGGGCATCGCCGCGTCGATGCTCGACGGGCTGATGTACGGCTGCGGCGACGCGATGATCGGCATCAACCCGGCCACCGACAGCCTCGCGGCGATCATGAAGCTGCTCGCGATGATCGACGGCTTCCGCGAGCGCTACGGCGTGCCGACGCAGTCGTGCGTGCTTACCCACGTGACCAACACGATCGCGGCGATCGAGAAGGGCGCGCCGGTCGATCTCGTGTTCCAGTCGATCGCGGGCACCGAGAAGGCGAACGCGAGCTTCGGGATCTCGCTCGCGCTGCTCGGCGAGGCGCGCGAGGCCGCGTTGGCGCTCAAGCGCGGCACGGTCGGCAACAACCTGATGTATTTCGAGACGGGCCAGGGCAGCGCGCTGTCGGCGAACGCGCACTTCGGCGTCGATCAGCAGACCTGCGAAGTACGCGCGTATGCGGTCGCGCGCAAGTTCGAGCCGTTCCTCGTGAACACGGTGGTCGGCTTCATCGGGCCCGAATACCTGTACGACGGCAAGCAGATCATCCGCGCGGGGCTCGAGGATCACTTCTGCGGCAAGCTGCTCGGCGTGCCGATGGGCTGCGACATCTGCTACACGAACCACGCGGAAGCCGACCAGGACGACATGGACACGCTGCTGACGCTGCTGGGGGCGGCCGGCATCAACTTCATCATGGGGATTCCGGGCGCGGACGACGTGATGCTCAACTATCAGAGCACGTCGTTCCATGACCAGCTCTACGTACGCGAGGTGCTCGGCCTGCGCCGCGCGCCGGAATTCGAGGAATGGCTGGAGACGATGGAGATCGCCGACGCGCACGGCGCGCTGCGCGCGGCAAGCGCCCGCGTGCCGCTGCTCGCGGGTGCGAACGACTGGATGGGGATTTCCGCATGAGCGACGCCGTCGAGAAGAATCCGTGGGCGCAGCTGAAGTCGTTCACGAACGCGCGGATCGCGCTCGGCCGCGCGGGCAACAGCCTGCCGACCGCGCCGCTGTTGGCCTTCAACCTGTCGCATGCACAGGCGCGCGACGCTGTGCACCAGCCGCTCGACGCGGATGCGCTGCGGCGCGAGATCGAGGCGGCCGGCATGCTGCCGACGCTGCGCGTCCAGAGCGCCGCGCCCGACCGCGACCACTACCTGCGCCGGCCCGATCTCGGCCGCAAGCTGTCGGACGACAGCCGCGGGCTGCTGGCCGGCTACGGGGCGGCGCTCGACGACGCGCCGGATGTCGTGTTCGTGGTCGGCGACGGGCTGTCGGCATTCGCGGCCGCGAAGCAGGCGCTGCCGCTGTTGCAGGCCGTGCGGCCGCGGCTCGACGCGGACGGCTGGCGGATCGGCCCGGTGGTGGTCGCGACGCAGGCGCGCGTCGCGCTCGGCGACGAGATCGGCGAGCTGCTGCGCGCGAAGGTGGTCGCGATGCTGATCGGCGAACGGCCGGGGCTCAGCTCGCCGGACAGCCTCGGCGTGTACCTGACGTGGGCGCCGAAGGTCGGCTGTCACGACGCGCTGCGCAACTGCATCTCGAACGTGCGGCCCGAAGGGCTGCCGCACGCGGCCGCCGCGCACAAGCTGCATTACCTGATGACGCATGCGCGCAGGCTCGGGTTGACGGGCGTCGGGCTGAAGGACGACAGCGACGCGTTGGCGCCGCCGGCTCATGCGGAGCGGATCGGGGCTGCTTGAATAGCCACTCGCATCGAAAGTCCATCAACACCCGCAGCTTCGGCGACAACTGCCGGCTCGGCGCAACACGTTGATTGCTTGCCGCACGCGGGGACGGCGCGAGCGTTGCAAGTGCCGCGCATCTTGGCATTGCCGCGCTCCGTCTCGATCGGTCCGTCGATTGGGTTTCGCGCACCTGGCAAACCACTACCTCGATCCTTTGCACGGCTTCCGGGCTCATCGGCCCTGAACACGCGCGACTACTGGCGCATTTGACGCCGGTCAGCGCTCTTGAAAATTCGCATTGCGAATTTCGAATTCGTCTGATTGATTCATCTTTCTCATTCGCGCAAATTTCGTGTGGCGCAACCATCACCGATTTGTCGAGAAAGGAGACCCGATGAGTGACGAGTCGAACGTACCGCCCCATCTTTCCTTCACCAGCAGCTCGCTTGCTGCACGCGTGACCAAGGCCAGCAGCACCATCCGGCTGATGCCAAGGCGAAAGCGACTGTTGGATTGACGCACGATTGAATCGGATTGGTTGATTCGGTTGGCCTCATTTCATTTGTTGCGGATTTTCCGCAATGGTTTGTCCATGGATAGCGGCCGCGTTTCGATGTGATATGGCTGGCGCCCGATATAACGAGGATAAGAATGGCGGAATTCGATCGCGTGACAAGTTATTTGACGGGGCGGCAATCCGCGCATCTGACGCTGATGCGGCGCAAGTCGAAGCGCGATCCGGAGACGGGCGAACTGCCTCCCATGCCCACGGTGTCGGTCGTATCGTGGGTCGTGCGCGAGGCGATCTGCGAGCCGTACAGCGTCAAGGCGGTCGTTGCCGCACCGGTTGCGATTCCGAGAAAGACGGTGCTCGGGCAACTCGCGAAATTTTCGGTTCGACCCGAGGACGGACGCGCCAAGCGCGAATTTGCCGGCTTCGTGACGCAGTTCGACTCCGTATCGGAATCTCGTGATGGTTACACCTACCGTATTGTGATGCGCCAGCATCTGGCCGTCATGGACGGCCCGAGCAATTGCGCCACGTACCAGGGAATGGCCTCGTGGGAAATCATCAAGGAGATTTTGGCGCGTTACGACCTCCGCTTCTGGATACAGGTCGAATTCAATCTACGCCGCGAGCATCCCAGGCACCCGTTCCGCTTCCAGTACAACATGGGCGACTGGGACTACGTCAAGCTCGAGATGGAGCAAGCGGGCCTGTACTGCTACACAAGGACCGGTGAGCACGGCGACGTGCTGGTGATCGCGGACGACGTTGACGGCTATATGCGCCCCGCAATACCTGTACTGGATCGTCCCACTGCCGGGCTGGCGACCTTCGAGGAATCGATTTTTTCCTTCAAGGTCCGCTCGCGCGTCGTGCCGGAATCCTATGTGGTTGCCGACTACAACCCCGAGCAGGCGTGGGAGCGCTTCCGTGCCGAGGACCGCGCCGTATCGGACGACGAGACCATGATCGGCAAGCCCTATGTCTGGGGCACGCATCACGACGACGCCAAGGGGGCCAAACGCGAGGCGCAGTTGCGCCATGAAGCGGCACGCGCCAGCCAGATTCGTTACTCGGTGGAGTCGACCGTGCTCGCGATCCGGCCTGGCAGCATCGTGCAGTCTGATCGGACGCTCGAGGATGCCGGCGCGGCCATGTTCGTGACGACGGTCGTGCATCGCGGCGCGCGGAATGCGAGCTACGTGAACAGCTTCACGGCGATTCCGGCCGATCGCCCGTACCGGCTGGAAATTGACGAGCGTCGGTGGCCGAAAATTCCCGGCACGCTAGGCGCGACTATTACGTCGCCTGACAGGTACAAATTCGCCTACCTCACCGACAAAGGCGAGTATGTCGCGCGGTTTCACTGCGACTTCGGCAACTGGCCCAAGGGCGGGGAAAGCGTTCCGTTACGGCTCGCCAAGCCGTTCGCAGGCAGGAACTATACGGGCATACACATGCCCGCGTTGGACGGCGACGAAGCCCTGATCGGCTTTCGCGAAGGCAATCCGAACAAGCCCTTTATTGCATCCTTCATCCACAATAGCGAGCGCCCCGACCTGATTAATTCGTCACGACGGCGCATGTCGCGTAACGAGATCCGAACGCAATCCGGCAACACGTTCTGGATGGACGATTGGGACAATCAGGAAGGCATCGAACTCGGTACGGAGCACTCCGGCCGCTCGCAACTCCATCTCGGCCATATGGTGGACCGCGCACTGAACCAGCGAGGCGCGGGTGCCGAACTGCGGACTTCAGGGCATGCGGTTGCGCGAGGCGGCGCAGGTGTGATGGTGACGGCCTACGACCGGCCGGGCGGCGCGGGCAAGCAGCTCGATATGGCCGAGACGATTGCGCAACTCAAGGACATGTTGGCGCTAGCCGAATCGCTGGCGAAGTCGGCCGAGGCGTCGAAGGCATCGCCTGCGGATACCCAGGCGCAAAAGGCGATCGGCGACGGGCTGGACGAATTGAAAAGGCCGGGCGCGGTCGTGACTGCACCGGGACCGGTTGGCGTGGTCTCGGGCGATGGCGTACAACTCGCCGCCGATGGTTCGATCATCGGGACCGCGAAGAAAGGAGTCCACTTCAGCGCGCTCAAGAGGATCACCGCCGCTGCGGGCGGTCGGTTGTCACTGTTCGCGCGGAAGGGCATGAGCCTGATCGCGTCGGCCGGCGAGGTCATTGTGCAGGCTCAGCGAGGCCGCATGCAGCTTGCGGCGCAGGAAGACATGACGGTCGAAACGGTCAATGGCGTTTTGCACGTGAAGTCGCCGAAGGAAATCCTGCTCAGCGTCGGCGGCTCGTATATCCGCGTGAATCCGGAAGGGATCGAGATGGGCTCGCGCGGCCGTGTGCACTTCAGGACAAGTGGCTTGAAGAAGACCGGGCCGGCTCAACTGGACCTGAGCGGCGCGGCGTTCGCGCCGGCTTTCGTGCCGTTCAAGACGGAGTGTGAGATCTGGCGTACCAATCCGAATTTTGTACAAGCGCCGGCCTTGGCGCCTGAGCCGAGCCCGCCGCAATGGGAGTCACAGGGTAATAGAGAGGCTGTTGCACGTGCCCTCGCACCTGCGGCTGATGGGGGAAAGCTAAGCGACTTCTCCCCCTTCGATGGAAAGCCGTCGAACGTTGATTCGAACGTGCCGAAAGCCAAGGTCGAATTGAACGGCCCCGACGATCAGACGCAAAGTTACGTCGCACCCGATCCAATCAAGCTCGCAAATGCGGTTCCCTGTGACTGGAAGATCACGGACCTGAAGGTTGATGTGCGGCAGCATATCGAAGCCAAGCCGTATTGGGGGATGTTAGACAACCGGACGCCGTGGAAAGACAGCAGTGGAAACCAGATCAGAGGCGGTGGTTCGAGGGACTCGAATTTCGAATTCGCGTACAGCGAGCAGGACAAGACGATTACTTGCACTGTCAGGGTGATGCTGGTTCCGATGGATTTGTTTCCGGTTGATGTCACCGGAAATCGTGATCTCACAGTTTCGCCGCAAACCGTCCCATATGAGGCGACAACTCACTGGCGAATGATGCCTGGTTCCACGGTCAAGGGTGTGAAGATGGACTACCGCGATACGGTCGGGGATAAATATGACGTTGACGCTCTGAGAAATCGGATTGAGGCCGTGTTGAACCAGAGAACCTACAAGTTGATTCTGGACGGTTGCTCTAAAGGGGCTGCGTGTGGATGCCGGGTGAAAGTTAATTTCAGGGTCGATCTTCGCGTATCGGTCAGGGGAGCGCCCATTGCTGGGTTTAAACCGCATGTTACGAATCACCTGTATCCGACTGTTCTTCGGGCAGATACGTCGTCGTGGGGGGAGGGGCAAAAATGGCAGGACGATCGGGGAGAGGTACATGATTCTGGGCGCGCGAATGTCGAGGCGCACGAGTGTGGGCATTATTTCAATTTCCCCGACGAATATTACGATCGAGGCGGCTGGCTTCACGAGTCTTACATTAAGTGTGAGCAGATTGATTTTTCGCTGGTCGATGCAAAAGCGGGAACCATGATGTGGCAGGCGCGCTCGCCGACGAACCTGATGGGTTACGGTGCAAATTCGTCGTGGCAGATTGGTAAGGTAACGGCAACCATAAAGCCGTATTACCTGGAATATGTGCGGCGTCAATTCTCGCTGGCGACAAACAAGTTGTGGAGGGTCGGCTATGATTCGTAATTTCCGGCGTATTGCATTAAGCGTTCTTGCAGTCTCCCCGGTTGTTTGGGTGGGGTATGCAAATGGAGGAGGTGTGGGCATGGAAAATGATGCGATGCAATTCAGCTATATCACAAATGGCGGGGCGGATGGCAGCATTAATTCATATGGGAATAACGAAGTCGCAGTTTCCGGTGATGTATTGACGGTTCAGATTGGAGATTCCGTGGGAAGCAAGGATGGCAGTGGAATCGGGGTCTATAAATTGAATCTGCAAGGTAAAAACCTTGAATCCGCCAGAAAATTGGCCGATTTGCTATGTTCGCCAAAAGACCCGGAGAGCGACGTGCCAATTTCCGATCTTTACGTCGCAAAATGTGGTGGAGCGATCAAGAGTAGCTACGTGAGAGATTTTAGTCGACCTATTGCAATCAGGATCGCTGACTTGGTGGACTTGCTAAGGGATGCGGGAGTTCAGGGTGGGCGAAAAGTTGTGAAACTGGATGCTTCGCTCACTGCTATTGCTCGCACGAAGGATGGATTCATGGTTTCTGTCAGATTCGACAACACTGGTGATTATCCTATCAAGTTCAAGACGCCTGATAAATGGAATGTCGAAACTGGCAGGAATATGGATATCTTGGGCGTAAACGGCTACCGAATTGGATCGCGTGATTCTAAATTCGGACTCGGGTTGGCGGGTAAGTTGCTTGAAAATTCGGGCGAATTTACTGATGGCGAGGTCAGTCTTGCGCCGCACAGTTCGGTAATTTTCAAGATAAAAACAACATCCGTCAGTAAATTCGTCGCGGGTAGCTACGATCTCAATGTTAGCGTGTTTATGAACATCGAGGTTTCGGGAATCCAGTCCAGTCTGGTGCGGGTCGATTTCCATTCGGACTACAAGAATCCGACCCGCGTCACCTTTGACCGCGATTATCCCTCGACGCCGCAGGAGCGCGAGCAGTGGGAAGCGTACCAGCGGACTCGCCTGTCACATTTTCCGATCAACCCCGGTGAGACGTTCGCTGAGGACGGCCTGTATCGCGCAGTGCGTCTGAATGCCGGCGGCAGCTACCGCAGCTTGCAAGTGATGCCATTCAAGGCCGGCGACATCGCCACGACCGACAGCGTGAAGATGCCGATGGAGTCCGGAGACGGCGTCCATCTCAACGGACCGGTGCAATGGGTATGGGAAGGCAGTGCCCCGACTCCCACGAAGCCATTCTCGTCCGCCTACGTCGAAGGCACGGAGCAGTTCAGCTTGCCCGGCGCGGCGTGTCCGCGTGGCGGCCGTTGGGTGGCGCGCGTTCGCGCGAATGCGGGCTACTCGACGCCGGAATACCGCTATGACCTGTCCCGCATCGTCACGATGCGGCGCGGCCAGCCGATGCCGTCGATTTCGAACGACGCCGGCAACGCTGAATGGGAATGGGTGGGGGGCTGAAATGCGAGAACGTGCGCTGATCTATCAGCATGACCGGACGACGGCGAACGGCGTCGTGCTTGACGGCCTCGATGACGTTGAACTCGACGATCGCAAGTTGAGCCATGTGGGCGCGCGGGTCCAATGTCCTGCGTGCAACACCATTGGCCGGATCGAGCCGGTCGGTGAGCGCTCGGACCATGAACTGAGCGACAAACAGCCCGCGCTCGAAGACGACCTTTGCCGGTGCGCGTGTCATCCGTCGCCGCGGCTGATTGCATCGCAGCGCCACTCGATGATCGAAGCGTGACGCGATATTCACGGAGACGCGATGAAATTTCGCTGGGATCAACGCGTGCCGCCCGAGTGGCAGCACCCCAAACCGCCACCCGTATGGGTCTACCTCGTCTTGTTCCTCGTGATCGCGGGCGTGTGCCTGGCCTATACGGTGATAACGTGGCCGGCGGGCAAACCCGTTGGCTCGCCGGAATTCACGCGCTCCGCGCTGGCGGTCCCGTTTACTTTTTGGCTCACGATCTGCGCCGCGCTTTATTCGTCGTTTTACGACGGCTTGGCGTTTGAGGCAGCGGTCAGGAATGCGGCGCGCTGGCATTTGCTGGTCCGATGGCAGCGACTCAGCCGCGCAGGCATGGCCGTGCTCGACAGTGTCATTCTCACGCCCGAAGCCGACCTGGCCGAACGCATGCTGAAACTGGAAGGCAGTCCACCGGAGAATCCGGGGAAGGTCATGTTGCTTGGAGGCCTCGACGCAACCCACGTCGCGTCACGCGTCAGCAGCCTGCTGGAAACCCTTCTGACGCCACTGGCGGCGCGGCTGGCTGAGGCGTCGCGCAGCAACTCATTCGAAATCGTGATGCAGTGCGACCGGCAGGAATGGTCGACGGACGTCAAGGCTGTGTGGGAGCGCCTGAAGTTGCCAGGGCGGCCCTGTGTTCGATGGATCGACAACGACCGCAACGTGAACTTTGCGGAGAACTGGTTCACGGACAAAAGCGACTCGCCGTTTGCCTCTAGCCACTATGCAGTGGACGGAACTCCGAAGTATCGCCTCGTTGTCGCATGGCATTTGAATGATGACGCCCCCGGCATTGCGCCGGCGACATCGGAAGCCGCGGTTGCGCTTCTGCTCGGTTCGCGCGCGCTCGTACAGGAAAAACCTGAGCTAAAGCGGCTAATGCCGTTCAGTTAAGCGACCGAAGGGCATTTTTGTTTTGTGGAAGGAGTGGTTGTAAACGTTGCGCTGAGA
>NZ_JAGIQE010000047.1:0-18504 GCF_017815075.1 Burkholderia sp. AcTa6-5
TCCTGTCGGCGTTCCCGAGCGCCGCGCTCACCGGCCAGTCGTTCGTCGTCAGCCACGGCTGGTTCATGCAGTAACGCGGGAGCGGGCGGTATCGCCGTCCGCCGCGCTGGACGCTGGACTGCACAAAAAAACGCGCTCCGTGGAGCGCGTTTTTCATGTCGGCAGGGCGGGGCCGGTGACAGCCGCCTCCCGGCGTGGCTTTACTTCAGGACCGCTGCGACCGCATTGGCGACCGCGTCGAGGTTCCGCATATTCAGCGCGGCGACGCAAATCCGGCCCGTGCCGACCGCATAGATGCCGAACTCGTCGCGCAGGCGATCGACTTGTGCCGAGGTCAGGCCCGAATACGAGAACATCCCGCGCTGCGCGTTGATGAAGCTGAAGTCACGATCGACGCCGCTCGCCTTCAGGCGTTCGACGAGACCATTGCGCATCGCGCGGATGCGATCGCGCATTTCGCCGAGTTCCTGCACCCACGAAGCGTGCAGTTCCGGCGACGCGAGCACCGCTGCGACCACTGCGCCGCCGTGGGTCGGCGGGTTCGAGTAGTTCGTGCGGATCACGCGCTTCAGTTGCGACAGCACGCGCGTGGCTTCTTCCTTGCTCGACGTGATGATCGACAGCGCGCCGACGCGCTCGCCGTACAGCGAGAACGACTTCGAGAACGACGACGACACGAACGCGTTCAGGTCGGCCGCGGCAAACAGGCGCACGGCAGCGGCATCGGCTTCGATGTTCTCGCCGAAGCCCTGGTAGGCCATGTCGAGGAACGGCACGAGGTTGCGCGCCTTCACGACGTCGACGACCTGTTGCCATTGCGCTTCGGTCAGGTCCACGCCGGTCGGGTTGTGGCAGCACGCGTGCAGCACGACGACCGTGCCGGCCGCATAGCCGTTCAGCGCCGACAGCATGCCTTCGAAGTTCACGCCGTGGGTGGCCGCGTCGTAGTACGGGTACGCGACGACCTCGAAGCCGGCCGCTTCGAACAGCGCGCGATGGTTTTCCCAGCTCGGATCGCTGATCGCGACCTTCACGTTCGGGTTCAGGGTGCGCAGGAAATCGGCGCCGATCTTCAGCGCGCCGGTGCCGCCCAGTGCCTGGGCCGTGACCACGCGGCCCGCCGCGATCAGCGGCGAGTCGTTGCCGAGCAGCAGCTTCTGCACGGCTGCATCGTAGGCGGCGATCCCGTCGATCGGCAGGTAACCGCGCGGCAGGCCGGCCTCGACACGCGCCTTTTCCGCGTCGCGAACCGCGCGCAGCAGCGGAATCTTGCCGTCTTCGTTCGTGTACACGCCGACGCCGAGGTTGACCTTGGTCGGACGCGCATCGGCGTTGAAGGCTTCGTTCAGGCCCAGGATCGGGTCGCGGGGAGCAAGCTGGACAGCGGAGAAGAGCGACATGATGATTCGGCAGTAGTGAAAAGAGGGTCAGGCTTTCAACCGGCGGGGCGGGCGCAGTGGACCGCGCCTGCGGCGCGACGCCGGGAAGCGCAGCAGCCTGACATTGTAGCGAATTCGTGCTGGCGGGGGCGGTCATTCCGTCGCGATCAGGGCGACGAATCGCGATTTCGGGCGGCCGTCGCGCGTCAGGAGTCGACAGCAGTTCGCACGGCCGCGAAGCGCTAGAATGCTTTCTTTGCCCTTGCTCCGGCCGCATTCCATGTCCGAACATCATGCCGAAGTCGGCGACGCGCTCGACGAATCCAAATTCGTCACTTTCGAAGGGTCGCCGTTCCAGCTTTACCAGCCCTATCCGCCCGCGGGCGACCAGCCGACCGCGATCGACACGCTCGTCGAAGGCGTCGGCGACGGCCTTGCCTTCCAGACGCTGCTCGGCGTAACGGGTTCGGGCAAGACCTTCACGATGGCGAACACGATCGCGCGGCTCGGCCGCCCGGCGATCGTGTTCGCGCCGAACAAGACGCTCGCGGCCCAGCTTTACGCGGAGTTCCGGGAGTTCTTCCCGCGCAACGCGGTCGAGTATTTCGTCTCGTACTACGACTACTACCAGCCTGAGGCCTACGTGCCGCAGCGCGACCTGTTCATCGAGAAGGATTCGTCGATCAACGAGCACATCGAGCAGATGCGGCTGTCGGCGACGAAGAGCCTGATGGAGCGCCGCGACGTGGTGATCGTCGCGACGGTGTCGGCGATCTACGGTATCGGCAATCCGTCCGAATACCACCAGATGATCCTGACGCTGCGAACCGGCGACAAGCTCGGCCAGCGCGACGTGATCGCGCGGCTGATCGCGATGCAATACACGCGCAACGAGCAGGATTTCCAACGCGGCACGTTCCGCGTGCGCGGCGACACGATCGACATCTTCCCCGCCGAACACGCGGAAATGGCCGTGCGCGTCGAGCTGTTCGACGACGAGGTCGAGACGCTGCACCTGTTCGACCCGCTGACCGGGCGCGTGCGGCAGAAGATTCCGCGTTTCACCGTGTATCCGTCGTCGCACTACGTGACGCCGCGCGACACCGTGATGCGCGCGGTCGAGACGATCAAGGACGAATTGCGCGAACGGCTCGAGTTCTTCCATCGCGAAGGCAAGCTCGTCGAGGCGCAGCGCCTCGAGCAGCGCACGCGCTTCGATCTCGAGATGCTGCAGGAGCTCGGCTTCTGCAAGGGCATCGAGAACTATTCGCGGCATTTCTCGGGCGCGGCGCCCGGCGATCCGCCGCCGACGCTCGTCGACTACCTGCCGCCCGATGCGCTGATGCTGCTCGACGAATCGCACGTGCTGATCGGCCAGCTGAACGGCATGTACAACGGCGACCGCGCACGCAAGGAAAACCTCGTCAATTACGGGTTTCGCCTGCCGTCCGCGCTCGACAACCGGCCGCTGAAGTTCCCCGAGTTCGAGCGCAAGATGCGGCAGGTCGTGTTCGTGTCGGCCACGCCGGCCGACTACGAGAAGCGCGTGACGGGGCAGATCGCCGAGCAGGTCGTGCGACCGACGGGCCTCGTCGATCCGGAAATCGAAGTGCGGCCGGCGAGCTCGCAGGTCGACGACGTGCTGACCGAGATCAACGCGCGCGTGAAGGCCGGCGAGCGCGTGCTGATCACGACGCTGACGAAGCGCATGGCCGAACAACTGACCGAGTTCCTGGCCGACCATGGCGTCAAGGTGCGTTACCTGCACAGCGACATCGATACGGTCGAGCGCGTCGAGATCATCCGCGACCTGCGGCTCGGCACGTTCGACGTGCTGGTCGGGATCAACCTGCTGCGCGAGGGCCTCGACATTCCCGAAGTGTCGCTCGTCGCGATCCTCGACGCGGACAAGGAAGGCTTCCTGCGCGCCGAGCGCTCGCTGATCCAGACGATCGGCCGCGCCGCGCGGAACGTGAACGGCAAGGCGATCCTCTACGCGGACAACATGACCGAGTCGATGAAGCGCGCGATCGGCGAAACCGAGCGGCGCCGCGCGAAGCAGATCGCGTACAACGAAAAGATGGGCATCACGCCGCGCGGCGTCGTGAAGCGCATCAAGGACATCATCGACGGCGTCTACAACGCCGACGACGCGCGTGCGGAGCTGAAGGAGGCGCAGCAGCGCGCGAAATTCGAGGACATGTCGGAAAAGCAGCTCGCGAAGGAAATCAAGCGCCTCGAGAAGCAGATGGCCGACTACGCGAAGAACCTCGAGTTCGAGAAGGCCGCCGCGACCCGCGACCAGCTTGCCGTGCTGCGCGAACGCGTGTTCGGCGCGAACGTCGGCGACCACATCAGCGGCGGGCGGTAAATCTTTCCAAACGTCACCGTATCCTTTTGGTAAAGCGCCTGTAAGCCTTGTCGGATCAGGGGTTTACGGCGCTCTCCGTTTGTTCCGGAACGGGTTCGGTGCTAAACTCCCCATGTATTGAGAATAGTTCGCATTAACGTTCTTCGTCGCGTTAGTGTTTCCAGCGGGCGGCCCGGCGGCGGCCCGCATGTCGTCAAGATAGTCAGACAAATAACAAGGAGTGTCCATGTTGGGTTCTTCGTTCATCCGCACGACGGTTGCGGTAGCGGCGGCGCTGGCCGCGATGTCGGCCTCGGCTGCCGAGTATCCGATCGGCAAGCAGCAGATCCAGGGCGGCATGGAAATCGGCGCGGTGTATCTGCAGCCGATCACGATGGACCCGGAAGGCATGATGCGCAAGGCGTCGGATTCCGACATCCACCTTGAGGCCGACATCCATGCGGTCAAGAACAACCCGACCGGTTTCGCGGAAGGCGACTGGATGCCGTACCTGCAGGTCACCTACAAGCTGACGAAGCAGGGCGACACGAAGTGGAAGGCCGAAGGCGACCTGATGGGCATGGTCGCGAGCGACGGCCCGCACTACGGCGACAACGTGAAGCTCGCCGGCCCCGGCAAGTACCACCTGACGCTGGTCGTCAAGCCGCCGATGCAGTCCGGTCACATGGCGTTCGGTCGCCACGTCGACAAGGAAACGGGCGTGGGCCCGTGGTTCAAACCCATCACGCTCGAGTACGACTTCCCGTTCGCCGGTATCGGCAAGAAGGGCGGTTACTGATCGGTGGCATCACGAACGGCGCGCTTCGGCGCGCCGTCGGCGTAGAGAACCCAGTATGAAAATTCCCCAGAAAATCGTCGCCGCAGCCGCTGCGCTGTGGCTTGCCGGCGCGGCCCATGCGGCCGATCTGCCGACGTTCAAGCTCGAGATGACGGACGGCAAGCTGAACCCCGCCCGCATCGAAGTGCCGGCCGGCCAGCGTTTCAAAATCGAGATCAGGAACACCGGCAAGGGTGCCGCCGAATTCGAGAGCGTGCAGTTGCGCAAGGAGAAGGTGCTCGCGCCGGGCGCCGACTCGTTCGTCGTCGTCGCCCCGCTGTCGCCGGGCGAATACAAGTTTTTCGACGATTTCCACCAGCAGGCACAGGGCGTGATCGTCGCGAAGTAACGCGTTTTATCTGCGCGCGGGCGCGCCAGTCCCTTGCCCCGCGCGTCAGGAGGTATCGATGGGTCAGATCTTGTTCATCGTCTGGCGGGAGAGCGTCGAAGCGCTGCTCGTCGTCGGCATTCTCTATGCATGGCTGAAAAACGGCGACGACGACGCGCGCCGCGGCCTGCCTTTCCTCTGGGCCGGCGTCGGCGTCGGCCTGCTGATGGCCGTCGGCCTCGGCGCCGCGCTGGTCGGGTTCACCGAAGTGTTGTCCGGCGACGCGCAGGACTATTTCCAGACGGCGATGGTGCTGATCGCGTGCGTGCTGATCGTGCAGATGGTGCTGTGGATGCGCCGGCACGGCCGCACGCTGAAGCGCGACATGGAGCAATCGCTGCAGCAAAGCACGCGCGATTCGAACTGGTGGGGCGTCGCCGTGCTGGTCGCGCTCGCGATCGCGCGCGAAGGCAGCGAGACGGTGATCTTCCTGTACGGCCTCGGTTTCGGCCAGTCGGGCCACGTCGATGGCAGCCAGATGCTTGCGGTCGTGATCGGTCTCGGCCTCGCGTTCCTCACGTTCTATCTGCTGCAACTCGGCGGCAAGTACTTCTCGTGGCGGCATTTCTTCCGCGTCACCGAAGTGATGCTGCTGTTCCTCGGCGCGGGCCTGTTCCAGACCGGCGTCGACAAGCTGATCGACAAGGAAATCCTGCCGCTCGGCATCTCGCAAGTGTGGGACACGTCCGCGATCCTCGATGATTCGGGCACGTTCGGTTCGCTCGTCGCGACGCTGACCGGCTATCGCGCGCATCCGGCGCTGACCAACCTGGTCGCCTATGCGGTTTACTGGGCGGTCGTCTGGCTGCTGATGAAGCGTGCGAGCCGCCGTCCGGCCGTCGCAGCGGGTCGCGCGGCATGAGTGTTATCGCCGCCGTCAAGCCGGGCTGGCTCGCGCAGGCCGGCCAGTGGATGCAGCGCCACGGTGCGCTGATCCGGGGTATCCAGTGGATCGTCGTCGCCGTCTACGCGTTCCTGATCATCGTGCCGGCCGTGCTGCCGCTGCCGGACGATTCCGCGCATCTGTGGAACAACCTCACGCTCATCGCGCAGTTCGCGTTCTGGGGCATCTGGTGGCCGTTCGTGCTGC
This sequence comes from Burkholderia sp. AcTa6-5, assembly GCF_017815075.1. Classification (NCBI taxonomy): domain Bacteria; kingdom Pseudomonadati; phylum Pseudomonadota; class Betaproteobacteria; order Burkholderiales; family Burkholderiaceae; genus Burkholderia; species Burkholderia sp. AcTa6-5. Next base: position 6,046 of record NZ_JAGIQE010000047.1, read on the forward strand.
TGTCGATGGTGATGCTCGGCCGCGTGTGGTGCGGCGTGCTGTGCCCGGAGGGCGCGCTCACCGAATACGCGAGCAAGTTCGGCCGCGGCGGCCCGATTCCGCGCTGGATCCGGTGGGGCGGCTGGCCGTTCGTCGCGTTCGGCATCACGACGATCTACGGGCAGATGGTCAGCGTGTACCAGTACCCGCTCGCGGTGCTGTTCGTGCTCGGCGGCTCGACCGTCGGCGCGATCGTGATCGGCGTGCTGTACGGTCGCGAGAAGCGCGTGTGGTGCAAGTATCTGTGCCCGGTCAACGGCGTGTTCGGGCTGCTCGCGCGGCTTGCGCCGATGCGCTACAAGGTCGACGAGGATGCGTGGCGCCGTTCGTACAAGAACGGCGAGCACGGCCATCGCGTGATTCCGATCAATTGCGCGCCGCTCGTGCCGTTGCGCAACATGAAGGGCGCGGCGGACTGCCATATGTGCGGCCGCTGCAGCGGGCACCGCGACGCGATTTCGCTGTCGCTGCGCTCGCCGTCCGACGAAGTCGTGAATCTCGGTGCGGAGCGGGCCAATCCGTGGGACACCGCGCTGATCCTGTACGGCTTGCTCGGCGTGGCGATCGGTGCGTTCCACTGGACCGTCAGCCCGTGGTTCGTGCAGATCAAGCAATGGCTCGCGGGCTGGCTGATCGATCAGGACATCACGTGGCCGCTCGAGACCAATGCGCCGTGGTTCCTGCTCACGCACTACCCGGATCGCAATGACGTGTTCTCCTGGCTCGATGGCGGGCTGGTCGTCAGCTACATCGTCGGCACGGGGCTCGTGTACGGCACGGCGCTGCTGGTGTTGCTGGCCGGCGCCACATTGATGCTCGGCCGTTTCGATCGCGTGCGCCTGCATCACCTCGCCCAGGCGCTGATCCCGATCGCGGGCGCGGGCGTGTTCCTCGGGCTGTCGGCCACGACGCTGTCGTTGCTGCGCGCCGAGCATGTGCCGCTCGGCTGGGCTACCGATGTGCGCATCGCGATTCTGGTCGGCGCCAACGTATGGAGTGCGTGGCTCGCGTGGCAGGTGACGGGGCGCTATGCGACGTGGCCGCGCCGGCTCGCGGCATTCGCGTGGTTCGCGGTCGGCCTGGCCGTCATCGACAGCGCGTGGTGGTTGATGTTCTGGGGGTTCTGAAGCGGCGTGTATGTCGCTTCTCGCTGTCGCGCATTGACGGCAGCTGTGACCCGGGCGGCGTGCTTCGCGCATTGGCTGCCCAAACGAAAAAGCGACACGTCCATCGACGTGTCGCTTTTTTTCTTCCTTGTGCGAGAACCAAAAAAGTGGCTTGGCTTGCTGCAACGGCTGCTTGAGTGTGTTTGCACGAAGGGGTCTAGATCTCGCGTGCAAGCCGTTACGCTGGCTACTGCCCAACACCTCTCAGGGAGGTGGTCCCCACAATACTCGGTCGTTACTTCGTCAGGATCAGTTTGCCGAGCCGCGTGGCCCGCAACTGATAAGTCTCTCCGTTATGCGCGATGCTGACGTGGCTTTGGCCTTGCAGCAGCGCATCGCTGTTGACGACCCGCGTGCCTGCATCGCGGTTGCCGGCGGGTTTCGCCGGCGTGGTGACCGCTGCCGTCTTCTGGCGGCTGCTGGCTGCGGTGCTCGTGGTGCGGCGCAGGGTCAGCGTGGTCGGGCGCATGGTGTCGGTCATTCGGTTTGATCGGTGACTGTCGATACGATGGAATGAATTCTAAATGATAACTATTCCCATTTACAAAAACTCTTTATCGATCGATTCGTCTGGGCTGATAGCCTGAGTCAAAGGGGCGGCCCGCAGGCCGCCGCCGGGTTCAGTGCAGCGGATCAGGGTCCTTGCGACCCTGCGCGTATTCGCGGATCAGGCGAACGGTGTCGATGTCCGACGTGCGGTACGCCTCCTTGACGATCCCGTGCGTCTGTCGCGCTTCTTCGCTGTCGTCGGTGACCGTCAGCGTCGTGCGGTACTCGAAACGCAGGAACAGCTCGTGGTCGTCGCGTTCCTCGATCGTCATCGTCAGCGAGCCACCGATCTCGCCATCGGCCGCACGGATGTCGTAGCGGACCTGCTGGTTCGGCGTGAACGTCACGTGGTCGCGCACGGTCGCGTGGCCGTAGTGCAGTTCGCGTTCGAGCGTCGTGTCCGTCCGCTCGCGGATGACGCAGCTGTCGAGGCCGATCACGAACAGTTGCGGCTGTTCGGCACGCAGGACGAGACCTTCCCAGAGCTGGTCGCGGTTGAGGCTCGGCACGGCCGGATCGTCGGAATTGATCTGGATCAGATGTTCGAAGTTCAAGGGGACGGGTTCCTTCTGGTGGCGGGCGGCCACATGGTTCAAGAAGTTATTGTGACGCAAAACCATCGGCTTCGCGGCACCTGCCACCCGATCCGATTCACGCTTCGATGCGACCCATGCGACCGGTCTGATAGTCGACGACAGCCTGCCGGATCTCTTCCTCGGTATTCATCACGAACGGGCCGTAACGGACGATCGGCTCGTTGAGCGGCACGCCGCCGATCAGCAGCAGGTCGAGCGACGTGTCGCCGGCAGCGAACGTGACGGTGTCGCCATCGTCGCCGTAGACGATCATGTGCCGTGCGTCGACAGCTTGCCTGTCGGGCCCGTAAAGGCCCCTTCCGTCGATCGGATAGGCAAACACGCGATAACCGGCCGGCACGGGCTGCGTGACCGTTGCACCGGGCTCCAGCGTGAAGTGCTGGTAGAGGATCGGCGTGCGCGTCTCGATCGCGGCTTTTACGCCGAATGCTTCGCCCGCGATGACGCGCACGCGCGCGCGGCCGTCCGGCGATGTCGCGGTCGGAATGCGGGCGGCCGGGATCTCCTGGTAGCGCGGCGCGATCATCTTGTCGCGGCGCGGCAGGTTGACCCACAGCTGGAAGCCGTGGGAGCGTCCGCCTGCCCGAGCGAACGCCGGTTCGGGCATCTCGCTGTGCACGACGCCGGCGCCGGCCGTCATCCACTGCACGTCGCCGGGGCCGAGCGTGCCGGCATGGCCGGACGAGTCGCGATGGCGGAAGCGTCCATCGAGCGCGTAGGTCACGGTCTCGAAGCCGCGATGCGGATGGTCGGGCGCACCCACGGCTTCGCCGGGCGCGTAGTCGACGGGGCCCATTTCATCGAGCAGCAGGAACGGATCGAAATCCATCAGCAGCCGCGTCGGGAACGGGCGGTGAACCACGAAACCGCCGCCTTCGGTGGTGCGAAGCGCGGGGTAGGTGCGATCAAGCGAGCGAGCGGTGGTCATGGGAAGCCCTCGAAATCATCGGAATAGCGTTATTTTTGAAACATAGCGCTATTATATTGGGCGTTTTCCCGTTCGATTGGCGGTGGTTCGCAATGGATTGTTCTGAAATTGGAACGATGAGATGAATATCGATGCACATAACCTGAACGACCTGATGTACTTCTCGCAGGTCGTTGAACATGGGGGCTTTTCGGCCGCCGAACGCGTGCTGGGCATCTCGAAATCGCGTCTGTCGCGGCGCCTGACCGAGCTCGAGGCCGCGCTCGGCGTGCGCCTGCTTCAGCGCTCGACGCGCAAGCTCGCACTGACCGAGGCGGGGGAGCTGTTCTACCAGCATTGCCAGGCGATGCTCGCCGAAGCACGGGCCGCGATGAACGCGGTGCAGCAGTTGCGCGCGTCGCCACGCGGCTCGGTGCGCGTCAGCGTGCCGGTGACGCTGTCGCAGACAATGCTGTCGCGCATCCTGCCCGAATTCCTGCGCCGCTATCCCGAGGTGAAGGTGCATGTGCGCGTGACGAATCGCGTGATCGACCTGTTCGAGGATTCGATCGACGTCGCGTTGCGCGTGCGCTCGGAGCCGCCGCAGAACGCGAACATCGTCGTGCGGCCGCTGTGGCGCACCGAGCAGATGCTGGTCGGCGCGCCGAGCCTGCTGAGCCAGAACGCGCCGCCGCTGGCGCCGGACGACTTGACCGGCTTCGAGACGCTCGATACGCCGAGCGTCGACGGCCGGCACGTATTCAACCTGATCTCGCCGGACGGAACGCGTCACGTGCACGAGCATGATCCGCGTCTCGTGACGGCCGACCTGATGACGATCCGCGAGGCCGTGCTCGACGGCCTCGGCATCGCGGCGCTGCCGGAGATGATGTACGGCAACGCGTTGCGCGCGGGGCAACTGTCGCCGGTGATGCCGGGCTGGACGCTGCCGGTGCCGCAGCTGTATGCGGTGTTCGTGTCGCGTCAGGGGATGCCGCCCGCGGTCCGTGCGTTCGTCGATTACCTGGTCGAGAAGCTCGACCATGGCGCATACAAGGAGCCGGGTTGCCCCGAGCGTGCGAAGAAGGAAACGGCAGCCGATGTTTCGGCCACCTGAACACGGCACGCACGACGACGCAAATTTGTTTTGTCATTGAAGCGTCGGCTGCAATCGCAAGTTTCAATCGCCGGAACCTTGAATGCGTGCGCGGGCGGGCCTATATTGAAATCCCATTTCGCGAAGGAAGTTCTGAGCGAAATCAGGTGGCCGCATATATTGTGAGCCAGATAGGGCAGAACGCGCAGTCCGTGCAGACCACGGCAGAGTCGCATTTGCGTTGCTCGAGGCGTAACCGATACCGCCGAAGAGCCCGCCGCCCGAAGGCGCCCGCGTGCGCATGAAAAAAGGCCTTCATCTGGCGATGAAGGCCTTTTACTTTAGGTACGGCCGGTTAGGTACGGCCGGTTAGGTACGGCCGGTTAGGTACGGCCGGCTAGCTGCGCAGTGGCGACGGCGGAACGTGCGTGCGTTACTTCGCTTTCGCGCCCGGCTCCGTCACGAAGCCGAGTTTTGTCAGGCCGCCAGCTTGCGCATCCGACATCACTTCCGCGACGTGTTCGTAGGCAACCTTGCGGTCCGCGCGCAGATGCAATTCCGGCTGCGGCGTGCGCTTCGCAGCTTCCGCAATGCGTGCCTGCAGCTGTTCGCGCGTGACCGTGTGGTCGTCCCACAGGATCGTGCCGTCGCCCTGGATCGCGACGTCGACGGTCTGCGGCTTTTCGTCGACGGGCTGGCTGCTGGCGTGCGGCAGGTCGATCTTCACCGCATGCTGCATCGCCGGGATCGTCACGAGGAAAATGATCAGGAGTACGAGCATGACGTCGACGAGCGGCGTCATGTTGATCTCGCTCATCACGGCATCGTCGTCATCGTCGCTGAAACCGGTGTTCATGGCCATGGTTCACCTCGTCTCAGCTGGCGGCGCGCGATGCGAGACGCAGGCCGTCGCGCGTCGACGACGACGCGAGGCTCGCGCCCGTCACGAAGTACGCATGCAGGCCGTGCGCGAAGCGGCGCAGCTTGCTGACGACGCCCTTGTTCGCGCGGGTCAGCGCGTTGTAGCCGAGCACCGCGGGAATCGCGACGAACAGGCCGAAGGCCGTCATGATCAGCGATTCGCCGACCGGGCCCGCGACCTGGTCGATCGACGTCTGGCCGGTGGCGCCGATCGCGAGCAGCGCGTGATAGATGCCCCAGACCGTGCCGAACAGGCCGACGAACGGCGCCGTGCTGCCGACCGATGCGAGGATCGCGAGGCCGCTCTGCATGCGCGAAATGCCTTCGTCCATCGTGTCCTTCAGGCAGCGCGTGACCCAGTCCGATACGTCCATGCGGTCGTGCAGGTGCGGTTGCGTCTGATGGTGGTGGTCGGCGGCTTCCTTGCCCGACAGCGCGAGCGCGAGGAACGGGTTGTCGTTCGGCGTCGATGCGGCGAGGCCGAGCTTCTTGATGCCGTCGTCGAAATTGTCGGAATGCCAGAATGCCTGTTCGGCATTCTTCGTGAGGCGGTTCAGGCGGATCACGTTCCAGCCCTTGATGACGATCACGATCCACGACAGGACCGACATCACGAGCAGCGTGATCGCGATGGCGCGCGTGACGAAATCACCTTGCGCCCAGACGTGCGCGATACCGTAGCTTTGCATTTTTTGTTTCCTTTGAATCTTCCGGATGAGGCAGGTTAGTCGGTGAGCCCGAAGCTGTAGGGCTGTGTGCGGGCGGCGCGGATCGCCTGGCCGTTCTCGACGTACGGGCGGCAGGTGGTCGAGCGCATCGCGTCGAGTGCGGCATCGTCGAGGCGCGGATAGCCGCTGCTCTTCTGCAGATCGATGCTTTCGATCTTGCCGGTCACGCCGACGACGAAGTGAACATAGGCGGTGCCCGATTCGCCGCGGCGGCGCGACATCGACGGATAGTCGGGCTTCACGAAGTTGCATTGGAGCGTCGGCACGTTCTTCGGTGCGCTGACCTGCATCGTTTCGCGCGCCGGGCCCGGCGTGGCGGCCGGTGCCGCGGGAGCGGGCGCGGCCGGCGCCGGCGTTGGATCGGCTGCGGGAGCGGGTGTGGGCGATGGGGCCGGCGACGGCGCAAGCGGCTGCGGGGTCGGCTTCGCCGCCTTTTGCACCGGCTTCGGCTCGACCTTCGGCTTTACGCGCGGCACGGGCTTCGGCGGTGCCGGCTGCGGGATCGACTCGGCCGCGACCTGCTGCGCGATCGGCGCGGGCGTGATGAGCTGCGCGGTGATCGTCTGGACCTCGACCGATTTCGGCGGCGGTGCGTTGCGATGGAGCCACGCGGCCGTCAGCATGATCGCGTGTGCGGCAAGCACACCGACCGCGACGACGATCACTCGGGGATTCATACGTGGTGCAGCCGGCATGGCGCCGGCAGGAGCGAGATGCGAAGCCTGCATGTTAGCTTGAAAGAACGACGTCGCACCCGGGGCGCGGCGGGTGAATCGGCATCACTTGCGGAAGATCAGCAGCGAGATGCAAACGGTGGTTACGAATCCGATCAGCAATTCCATCACAGGCTCCTTGGCAGGTAAGCCGTTGGCTCGCGCAGACGGTGGCTTGCTGACGGTCAAGACAAAAAATGCGGCCTGGGCCGCATGCGCACGCTCGGCGCCGCTCAGGCGGCCTTGCGGTCGTAGAACGTGACCGGAATCGGATGCGCATGATGCTCGACACCGCAACGGCTCGCGCAGACGCCTTGCTCGGCCATGAGGTCGCGTACGGACTCCTCGCACTTGCCGCAGCACGTGGCCACGCCGAGCTCGAACTGGAGTTCATCGAAAGAGTTCACGCCCTCGGCGAGGGACGCGCGAATCTTGCGATCCGAAACAGACTTGCACACGCAGACGATCATGATGAGTTGCGATAGCTAACGTTAATGCGAATTATTATCATTAATTTTGCGGAGGTTGACAAGCCTGGGTCGGGCTTTTTTAAGGTCATCGGACCCTTGAAACGGCGGGGGAAGGCGAAGTCGTCGCGGGAGCGGGCGTACCGGCCCGCGTCAGGCGGTCGCGCAGGCGCGCGCGTTCGGCGACGAAATGGTGACGGATTCGACCGGCGCATCGAGGCCGAGCAGCGTCGACGCGAGCGCGCGCAGTTGCAGGCCGTCGCTTGTCGAGCAGAAGCGCGGCGGCGCGGCATGCGTGCCGGCCGGCGCGCGCAGACCGCGCTCGTCGAGCACCCGCGCGAGCTGGCGCGCGATGGCATCGCTCGTATCGACGATCGTCAGGCGCTCGCCAACAAGGTTACGAATCGTGTCTGTGAAGAACGGGTAGTGCGTGCAGCCGAGGACCAGCGTATCGGCGCCGTCGTCGAGCATCGGCTGGATGTAACGCTCGAGCAGCGCGCGCAATGCGGGCGAGTTCGTGTCGCCGCGTTCGATCGCTTCGACGAGCCCGTGGCCGGGCTGGCAGATGAAGCGGCGGCCGGCGCCGTAGCGGTCGAGCAGTGCCTGGAAGCGCGGGCTGTTCAGCGTCGATTGCGTGGCGAGGACGCCCGCGACGCCGGTCGTGGACAGCGCGGCGGCCGGCTTGATGCCCGGCTCGACGCCGACGAGCGGGATCGACAGGCGTTCGCGGATGGCCGCGATCGCCCGTGCCGTGGCCGTGTTGCATGCGATGACGAGCGCTTTCGCGCCTTCGCGGGCGAGCCACTCGCCGATCGCCAGCGTGCGTTCCGTGATGAATGCCTCGTCGCGCGGGCCATACGGCGCGTGGTGCGAGTCGGCGACGTAGACGAACGATTCGCCGGGCAGATGCGCGCGCGCGGCGCGCAGCACCGACAGACCGCCGAGCCCCGAGTCGAAGATGCCGACAGGGGCGGTGGCGCGCGGCGCGGGTGCGGCGGACGGGTTCGTCATCGTCGGGCGGGCGGTGCGATTACTCGGCCGAACCCATCATCGTTTGCTGATAGTTCTGCAGGCCGACCTTGCCGATCAGGTCGATCTGCGTTTCGAGCCAGTCGATGTGCTCTTCGGTGTCGTCGAGAATCTTTTCGAAGATCTCGCGCGACACGTAGTCGCGAACCGATTCGCAGTAGGCGATCGCTTCCTTGCAGGTGGACTGCGAGATCTGCTCGAGCTTCAGGTCGCACTTCAGGATCTCTTCGGTCTCCTCGCCGACGAGCAGCTTGTGCAGGTCCTGCAGGTTCGGCAGGCCGTCGAGCATGAACACGCGCTCGATCAGCCAGTCGGCGTGTTTCATTTCGCCGATCGACTCATCGTATTCGTGCTTGCCGAGCTTCTCGAGGCCCCAGTGCTTGTACATGCGCGCATGCAGGAAGTACTGGTTGATCGCCGTGAGTTCGTTCTTCAGTTGGGCGTTCAGATATTCGATGACTTTCTTGTCGCCTTGCATGGCTATTCCTTGTTCAGTGGGGCTTCAGAAACCGAACGATAATCGCTCGAACGAGAAAAGCCAAGCCTCGAAGCCTTGTCGGGCCTGCCTTTCGCGTGTAATGAGAATCAGCCTCGAACGACCGGCCGAACACAATAATGAGAATGAGAAGTAAAAAGGCCGGACGTCCGTCCGGCCTTTCGTTCGATCGCGCTTAAGCGGTGGCGACCGGGATCTTGCCGATCTTCGCCTGCCATTCCTTCGGACCGGTCTGGTGCACCGACGTGCCCGACGAATCGACGGCCACCGTCACCGGCATATCCTGCACGTCGAACTCGTAGATCGCTTCCATGCCGAGGTCTTCGAACGCGAGCACCTTCGCGCCGCGGATCGCCTTCGACACGAGGTAGGCCGCCCCGCCGACCGCCATCAGGTAGGCTGCCTTGTGCTTCTTGATCGCGTCGATCGCGACCGGGCCGCGCTCGGCCTTGCCGACCATCGAGATCAGACCCGTCTGAGCGAGCATCGTCTCGGTGAACTTGTCCATGCGCGTGGCCGTCGTCGGGCCGGCCGGACCGACCACTTCGTCGCGCACCGGATCGACCGGGCCGACGTAGTAGATCACGCGGTTCGTGAAATCGACCGGCAGCTGCTCGCCCTTCGCGAGCATGTCGGCGATGCGCTTGTGCGCGGCGTCGCGGCCGGTGAGCATCTTGCCGGACAGCAGCAGCGTCTGGCCCGGCGTCCAGCTCGCGACTTCTTCCGGCGTCAGCGTGTTCAGGTCGACGCGCTTGCTGGTTTCCGTGTTCGGCTCCCACTGCACCTTCGGCCAGGCATCGAGCGACGGCGCTTCAAGCTTGGCCGGGCCCGAACCGTCGAGCACGAAGTGCGCGTGGCGCGTGGCCGCGCAGTTCGGGATCAGCGCGACCGGCTTCGAGGCCGCGTGCGTCGGCGCCGCCATGATCTTCACGTCGAGCACGGTCGCGAGGCCGCCGAGGCCCTGCGCGCCGATGCCGAGCGCGTTGACCTTCTCGTGCAGTTCCACGCGCAGTTCCTCGACCCAGTCCTTCGGGCCGCGCGCGATGATTTCCTGGATGTCGATCGGCTCCATCAGCGATTCCTTCGCCATCAGCATCGCCTTCTCGGCGGTGCCGCCGATGCCGATCCCGAGCATGCCCGGCGGGCACCAGCCGGCGCCCATCGTCGGGACCGTCTTCAGCACCCAGTCGACGATCGAGTCGGACGGGTTCAGCATCACGAACTTCGACTTGTTTTCCGAGCCGCCGCCCTTGGCCGCGACCTGCACGTCGACCTTGTCGCCCGGCACGATCTCGTAGTGGATCACGGCCGGCGTGTTGTCCTTCGTGTTCTTGCGGGCACCTTCCGGCGGATTGACGATCGACGCGCGCAGCACGTTGTCCGGGTGCGTGTAACCGCGGCGCACGCCTTCGTTGATCATGTCGGTGAGGCCCATCGTCGCGCCGTCCCAGCGCACGTCCATGCCGACCTTCACGAAGATCGTCACGATGCCGGTGTCCTGGCAGATCGGGCGCTTACCTTCCGCGCACATGCGGCTGTTCGTGAGGATCTGCGCAATCGCGTCCTTCGCCGCCGGGCTCTCTTCCAGCTCGTACGCGCGGCCGAGGGCCTGGATGTAGTCGAGCGGGTGGTAGTAGCTGATGTACTGCAGCGAATCCGCGATGCTCTGGATCAGGTCTTCCTGTTTGATGACGGTCATGGCTGAGACTCTGTGGGGACAGTGGGAATGGTTTGCCGACGGTTCAGGCCGCCGGTCGGGACGCCGCGGGCGCATGCGCCTCGTGGAAATGGGCCGGGTGCGTATGCGTCGTCAGGCGGTCGACCCACGCCATCACGAGCGCCGACACGAGGAACGACACGTGGATGAGCACCTGCCACATGATCGCGTGCGTCGTGTGCTGGTCGGGGTTGATGAAGGTCTTCAGCAGGTGGATCGACGAAATGCTGATCAGCGCCATCGACAGCTTGACCTTCAGCACGCCCGCGTTCACGTGGTCGAGCCATTCGGGCTCGTCGGGGTGGCCCTCGATGCCGAGCCGCGACACGAACGTTTCATACCCGCCGACGATCACCATGATCAGCAGGTTCGAGATCATCACCACGTCGATCAGGCCGAGCACGGCGAGCATCACGCTGATTTCGTCGAGGCCCGCCGCATGCGACAGCAGGTGCCAGACTTCCTTCAGGAACAGGAACACATAGACGGCCTGCGCGACGATCAGGCCGAGGTAAAGCGGCACCTGGAGCCAGCGGCTCATGAAAATCAGCGCGGGAAGGGGGCGAAGCGGGCGACGGCCAGGATGGCCGGGCGAATGCGGGGCGGACATGTCGGGGTACGGGCGCGGTGCGCAGGTATCGGGGATGATCTTGAAAAGGCGCGCTATTGTAACGCGTCGGCCGGCGCGGTTGCAGCGACGCGCCGGCACTGCCGGGGACGGATCAGGAAGCGGCGGCCGGCACGCGTTTCACGCGCAGGCTCGCGAGCACGATGCCGGCGACGACGCACGCGAGCGCGATGCCGTGCGCAAGCGTCGGGCGCTCGCCGAGGAACGCGATGCCGTACGCGGCCGCGGCGATCGGCAGCACCGCGCTGAACACGCCGGCGAGGCTGCCCGGCACGTGCCGGATACCCTTCATCCACAGCCAGAACGAGAAGATGCTGGCCGACAGCCCGTACCAGACGACGAGCGCCCAGGTGCCGGCGGGCACGCTCGCGTAATCGAAGTGCCACAGCGCGGTTGCGCCGAGCGGCAGCATCAGGAACAGGCCGAACAGGTGCGTGTACGCGCAGATGTCGATCGGCGCGAGCGTCTGCGTGAGCCGGCGCGACAGGATCACGTAGATCGATTCGCAGCACACCGCGCCGAGGATCAGCAGGTTGCCGGTCAGCGAGCCGGACGCGTCGCCCTGCGCGCCGTGACCGGCCGCGCCGCCGTTGGCGAGGTTGATCGTCACGACGCCGATGATCGCGAGCGCGATCGACACGAGCGCACGGCCGTTCGGTTTTTCACGCAGGATCAGCCACGCGAACAGCGCGACGATCGCCGGGATCGTGCTCGTGATGACGCCCGCGGCCACCGCGCTCGTGCGCTGCACGCCGTTGAGCATCAGCAGCGTGAACATGAAGGTGCCGAAGAAGGCCTGCAGGAACAGGTTCAGCCATTCGCCGCGCTTGACCGCGCGCATCTTCACGGGGCTGAACAGCGGCCACAGCACGGCGATCGCGATCACGAAGCGCAGCGTGGCGAGGATGGCGACGGGGACGAATGCAACGATGGATTTACCGATACCGACGTTGCTGCCGACGAACAGCATCGACAGGATGAGGAAGAGGGCGTAGCGATTCAAGCTGGAATCCGGAAGGCGAGTTCAGTTAGGATTGTAGGGTCGCGGTTGTAACAGCGTAAAGCCGACCTCGATGCGGCGCCGCCCGGCGCACGAAACGGCCATGCCGCGTAAGTGACGGGTAAGTTGGAGCGCTTATCGTGGAAACTGCCGGGCCGCGGGTCACGTTCATGTGAGGTGGTGCGGTGCAGCATCGTGCGCAGGCTTCGCGGCCGCGTGCGGGTGGTGGGAGACAGCGGCGCGCAGGCGCCGGCCAAGACGACGCGCGGCGCACACGATCGCGCCGCCATGCAGAGGATTCATGTTCACCAAGGGGTTGTCGATGTCTGCGATTGAATCGGTTCTTCACGAAACCCGTCAGTTCGCGCCGCCCGCGGCGCTCGAGCAGACGGCGACCATTTCCGGCA
>NZ_JAGIQE010000048.1:0-17984 GCF_017815075.1 Burkholderia sp. AcTa6-5
TTGTCGAATTCGTCGGCGAATTCGTCGACCGCGCGCTGCGCGGCGGTTTCGAGCATCTCGACGCGCGACGCGCGTTCGCGGCCGGCGTCGTCGTACCATCCGCTCACACTCACCCGACGGCGCCTTGCAATTTCGGACAGCCGGTCATGCATCGTGGCGATCAGGAACCGGCGACGCCTTCGGTTATCGAGCAGGTCGTCCTGCAGGTACGGGTTGCGGCGCACGATCCAGAGGTCGCCGAGCACTTCGCAGAGCATCCGTGCCGAGCGGCCCGTGCGGCGCTCGGCGCGCAGTTCGTCGAGCACCGCCCACGCGTCCTCGCCGAGCAGGCGGATCACGATCTCGCGATCGGAAAACGACGTGTAGTTATACGGAATATTGCGCGACGGTTCATGCAATCCTGCTATTGCCCGAATACGCTCCAGCAATTGTACGGTTGGCAGTCGGGCATTCATTGGTGTCTATGAAATGAATGATGAAGCGGTCGAGAACCACGCTCGGAAAAGCGGAATCGTATTCGGCAATCAGCAGGGAAACTAAACGGAAATGACGGTCCGGATCAAATCGAATGCGCCTTTCAGCATCATCGCCGTGGCGATACCGACCAACGGAGGCGCAAGCACGCCGGTCACGCACAGCAAGACACGGCCCGGCATCGGCAAGCCCGGTCGCTTCCATGCGATATAAAGTGCTGCCGGCGGCAGAAAGAGAATCGACAAAATATAGGCTTTGTACGTCAACCCGTGACGCGCGACAAATGCCTTGACCTTTTCCTTGAAAGACATTCCCGAACTCTCCTAGATCAATCCCAGACGGCTAACCTTCGCCACCGCTTGCGCTCTATTCGACACACGCAGCTTCTCATAGACGTTCGTCAGATGAAACTTGACCGTTCTTTCAGACATCGAAAGGATCCGGCCGATTTCCCATGCAGTCTTGCCTTCGACGACCCATTTGATTACATCGGATTCCTTTCTCGTGAACTGAATCCTGTTCGCGCTTTCGCAAGCATCCGGCTCGAGGCCCGCTGCGCACGGTTGCGCGCCTTCCCGGTTCTGCCTCGCAATCTTCTGGGTCAACGCTGCGTGCAAATGCATGGCGATGAGACTGACGAGCAACGCCGAATGCAACGTCGTGTCTTCGCACTTCAGCTGCAAAACGGTCCGAATGGCCGTCGAATCACCGGGTGGAGCGCCGATGCACGCGACCACACCCCGCCCGCGCATGTATGACGCGACATCGTTGACCTGCGCATCGCGTTGCGGCGCTTCCCCGTCGAGATCGCGCCAGCGAAACGTATGATCCTGACGATCGGACAACGCGAAGCAACTCAGATATCGATCGATATCGATCCCGGGACCAAACAAAGTCACGCCTCGCCGGGTTCCGGCGTCGCTCGCGGCCCCATAGCGATATATCAGCCCGTGAGAAGCCGTATCGCCGCTTCCGCCGTGCAAAATCAAACACTTGTCGAACGGAATCACGCGTCCGATTTTTTCCGCGAGTTGATCGATCCCCTCGGTCAAACCGTTGGGACGAAGAATCTCGCCAATGATGCGAGAAAAGGTCTCCAATTTTCTGGGCCCTTATTGAAAAGACAAGATTCGTATTCGTTGACATGCTCCGGCAGCCGAATATCTGCCAAGGCTTCAAGGCCTTACCGGACGGGCAATCCAACGCCGCTTGCTTTCTACGCGCCAGCACTGCGACAGTATCCGATGGCAACGTCTAGGCAGCCATCGTTCGCGAACCATGTTTTGATAACCAGTACTCACGAGGAATACAAACCAATCACGCAAGACCATTAACATCTGAATTATTTACTTTGCCAATGGCTGAAACAGTTCACTGTACGGGCCACCCGTCTAGATTCCGCACTCTAAACTTGAAGCTGCGCAAGTATATCGGAGGACAGAAGACAGAAGCATTACTTTCCGAAAAAAATATGTAATGAACCTTTCTTTTATATTACGCAGAAAACAGGCGATTTGATTGCATGAAAAAGATTTGATATCGCACAATATTTCAACAATCCGACGAAGTGCGGCATTCTGTCACAATTTCGACCCGAGAACGCCAGAAAACTTTACAAATCATCCGACGTCAATTTCACCCTCTCGTATAATACGATGCATTATTTACATCTCCCGCATCCACGGCAATCAATTACCGTTTCGATAATTCAAAAAAGGTGGCCGGTCAAAATCATGCTTTTCAAATGCCGTTATATTTGTCGCGCTCTTGCGGCCATCGATCGGCCGAATTAGAAAAATTGGCAGACTACGCAAACTTTCCACCGACGCATCTCGTCGGCATACGATTAGCGCAATCATGAGCAATGACCGTCACCGCTTGTGCGTCCCCAAAGCGGAATACGCCGTATGAGGCCGGTTACGACGACCATGCCGCGCACCGGGTACGGTTGCGGACAAAGATACGTCGACGTCCATCAACGACAACACCTGCGGGCAGTCGGGGATTCGGCCGGCATTCCGCCGCTGGCGAGACGAGCGGACGTGGCGCGTTCGATGCAATGCCGGCCGGTATTTCAGGAATTCCGGTGCCCGATGTGCACCGGTGTGCGCATTGGAAGCTTCGTCGCGTTCACGAACGTCCGTCTTGCGTCCGCTTCGTCATCGCGCGAAGGCGGCCCTCGAACTTGTGCAGCAGCATCGACGCCGTGGCCGCAAGCCCGATGGCGAGTCCGCTCCAGATGCCGTAGATGCCGTATCCCAGCATCACACCGGCCGCCCAGGCGATCGGCAGACCAATCAACCAGTATCCGACGATCGATATCCGAAACGAACTCGTGACGTCACCGAGGCCCCGCAAAATGCCGACGCCGATGTTCTGGCTGCAATCGAAGATCTGCAGCAGCGCCGCGATCGTCAGCAGCCCACCGGCGAGGCGCAGGACTTCGGCACTCGCGGCCACGCCGTTATCGAGAAATGGCGCGAGCACGCGGGTGGGCGCAACGAGATACGGTAACGCAACGATCAACATGGTCACGACGCCCAGCGCGAGCCCCGTATAGCCGAGTCGACGCGCACCGCGATAGTCGTGCCGCGCACACGCATGGCTGATGCTGATCGACGAAGCGTGAGACAAACCGACCGAAATCATGAACACGATGTAGATCACCTGATTCACGATCGTCTGGGCGGCCAGCGCATCGGCGCCGAGCGTCCCGATCACGAGCGTGAGGACGGTGAAGAATGCAGCCTCCGATCCATAGGTTGCCGCAATCGGCAAACCCATCCGCCACGTCCGCGCCAACGTATCGGCATCGGCGCGCCAGACGGCAAGCGACAAGTGTTCGGACAGTTCCGGCCGGCGCCTGGCGATCGTCAGAAACGCGATGAAGGAAAGCAGGTACACGCTGCTGGTTGCGCACGCAATACCGATCAGGCCGAGCTTCGGAAAGCCGAACCGGCCGAACATCAACGCGTAGTCGAGCGCCGCATTGACGACGATCGATACGATCGTGATCGCCAATAGCGGCCCGGGCTTGCGCAGTCCGACGGTATATTGTCGAAGCACCTGAAACCACAGACACGGCAATATGCCGGGTGCGGCCGCCGCAAGATAGAACGAGGCTTGCCGCGCAACGTCCGGATCCTGCCCGAGCCAGACAAGCGGCATTTCGATACACAGCATCATCAATGCAAACGCCAGTGCCGCGAGCGTCGACAGTGCAAAGCCGGAGCGCACCAGCCGCATGATGTCGGCATGCGCGTGTTGACCGTTCGCGAACGCGACGAGGTTGCCGGTTCCCGTCACCAGTCCGGTTCCCATCGTCCGGAACTGGTTGAAGATCGTCAGCGCGAGCCCCCCAGCGGCGATCTCGCGCGGGCCAAGCATCCCCATCATGACGATGTCGGTGGTCGTCAGCGCCACCTGGGCGAGCTGCGTAAGGATCAGAGGAGCGGCCAGCACGCCGATTTGCGCGGCATCGAGCCAGACTTGTCGATGAACTTTCATGCGGCGCGGGAAAATATCGATTCGAGTTCCTGAGCAATCGACTCGTCGAGCAGATTTCGCGCTCGCATCCAGTCGTCGTCGAACACCGTGTCGAGGTATTTTTCGCCGCCGTCACAGACCAGGGCCACGAGCGTAGCACCCGCCGGCAGCGAATCGAACATCTTCAACGCGTGCCAGATGACGCTGCCCGCCGAGCCGCCGACGAGCAGCGACTTCTTGCGTGCGATATAGCGTGCCGTATTGAAGGCGGCCGCGTCCGTCACTTTGTGGCCTTCGTCGAGCAACGCATAGTCGACCAACGCGCCGATCTCGGCGCCAGGCGGCGTCCCGGTGCCGGACTGATAATACGATCCGCCTTCGCCGCCGAACACGATCGACCCGACGGGCTCGACACCAATGACGCGCGGCGCCGGGCCCGTCGCGAGCAGTTCTCGTGCAGTGCCGAACAGCGAGCCGCCGGTGCCAACCGACCCGACCAGAAAGTCGATTCGGTCGCCGAGGACGTCGCGCAGTTCATGTGCCAGCCCGCGGTAACCGTTACCGTTCGCGGGATTGTTGTGCTGCTCCGTCCAGATGCTGTCCGGATCGTCGGCTGTCATGCGCTTGGCAAGCGCATCGCGGTCCGCTGTCGCGATCGCGTCGCCGTCGCTCACGCAGACGAGCTTTGCGCCGAATGCTTGCATCGCGCGCAGCTTGTCTTTCGACGCGTGACTGTCCACGATCGCGGTAAACCGATAGCCGCGCTCGGCCGACAACAGCGCCAGCCCCATGCCCGTATTGCCGGACGTCGATTCGATCACGTGTCCGGCCGGCCGCAGACTGCCGTCCTGTTCCGCTTCGTCGAGCATCTGCCTCGCCATCCGGATCTTGGCGCTGCCGGTCGGATTCGTCGATTCGAGTTTAAGCAGGATGCGCGCGCCGTTGGCGCCGCGAATCAATTCGAACAACGGCGTGCGGCCGACAAGATCCGATACCTTCGACACGATCGCAGGGACGGTGATCGTGGCTTGCTCACCCATAAAACGCACATTCATTGGTCAGGCTCCCGGAAGCTGGAAGAGGCGATCGACGCGCCAGCGTGGCCGCGCGCCGTCAAGTGTCAAGACAAGCTTGGGGGGAAGCGGCAGCTCGTGAAATGAAGATTCGTTCGAATCCATCTGATAGCCGGCCGTGTTCGGGTAGATCAGCAGATCGCCGGGTTCCGGGCGCTGCCCGAATGCGATCTTGCGCCAGGTCAGCATGTCCGAATCGAGGCAGCTCGCCCCGCCGACACAGGCGCGATAAGGCATGCCCGTGCGCGGCGATCGCGAAGGCTCGCGTACGACGCTCAGCAGTTCCGGATCGGGCAGGAATTCGCTGGCAAACCATTGCTCCGACACGCTGAAGCTCGTGCCGTTGACGGTCGCGATGCCATAGTCGCCGCAGTCCTTCACGCCTTGCACGGCAAACGCCGTGAACCCTGCCTGATCCAGCAGCGCCCGCCCCGGCTCCAGCATGATCGTCAGGCCGTGCTCGCGAAGCAGTTCGGCGAGCGATGCGGATTCCCCACCAGGCGTACCAGCCAGGATCGCATCGAGCATCTGCGCGCCGCTGCAGGCCGAGTGATATGGATAGAATCCGTCGAATACCTTGTTGGCGTGGTAATCGTCCGCCCGGTGCGCACGCTGGAATGCGTGCCAGTCGCGCTCGCTCGCGTACGACATCGCGAAGCCGCCACCGATGTTGATCGTGTGCGGCGCAAGACCGAGTTCGCGCGCAGCCAAGCACGCACGCATCGCGATCGCGGCCTGATTGCAGCGCTCCGTCGCGCTGTAACCGGACAGATGGAACGAGAACCCTTCAAGGACGAGCGACGCCCGCGTCGCGGCACAGGTCGATAGCGCAACGCGAAGTGCGTCGGCACTCAAACCGAATCGGCTATCGTTGCGTGCCGCCGGCGCCATCCGCAACAGAATGCGTGCAACCCGCTTCGCCTGTTCCGAGATCGCGATCAGCCGATTCAGTTCTTCGTCGCTGTCGATGGCGATCAACGCATCGTGCAAAACCGCGAGCCGCAGCAGCGCACGTGACTTCGACGGGCCGGATACACCGATATCGGCTCCGCACACCCCCGCAGCCAACGCTTCCGAGAACTCGCCCGTGCTTGCGACGTCGACGCCGATCCCGGATGCTGCCGCCGCATGCGCAAAGCATCGCGCCTTGTTCGCCTTCTTCGCGTAGTAAATGCGCCCGGACACCTGGCGATCGTCCAGTACGCGCCGAAATTCGGCGACATTGTGCGCGAAACGTTCGGGAAACAGGAAATGAACGGGCGCGTCGAAGCCATGGACAAGATCGTGGATCATCGCCTGATGCTCGTCCACGAAATCCCGCAGTAGCGGATCCCACAACGCCGGCAGTCGCGGAATATCCGTCACCATAGCTCGACTTCCCGGCCAAGCCCTTTCGTCAGCGCGGCGTCGGCCAGCACGCGCCCCAGCGCGATGTCGGTCACGATCATGCCGCTGTTGAACGCGTAAACGATATCGGCATCGTTGCGCCGCGCAGGCTTGCGGCCAAGCAGTATGTCCGGAAACTCCGCATCGACGGCAGGCAGTTTTCCGGCTTCGTCCGCGAGATCGGCACCGGTCACCTGCATTTGGGCCTCGCTCGTCGCGATGCGGTAATCGGCGCCATGCAGCGCGTCGGCGTGAATGCCGTATCCGACCAGAAGCGCGAGCGCACCCGGCTTCAACGCCGCGTGCCGCACGCTCTCCGATACGCCGGCGCCGGCCACCCCGAGCACGATGTCCGCTTCGTTCGCGGAGGCGGCGAGATCCTTCGATACTTCGATGTCACGGCCCGGATGAAAGCGCTTCAACGTCTTGCGGACAGCATCGATTCCCGACTCATAGTGGCCGTGTACGATCACGCGCTCGATGTCCGGCAATGCGGTCAGCAGGAACGGCGCCGCCATCCGCCCCTGCGTCCCCGTGCCGACGACGAGCGCCGTGCGAGCCCGCGGCGCGGCCGCACGCGCGATCAGGGCGGACACCGCCGGCGTGCGCAGCGATCCGACAAGGCTGCCGTCCATCAATGCGACAGGCATGCCGGTTTCGTCGTCGAACAGCAACAACGTCGTGTAGTACTTCTGCAGTTCGCGGTTGTGTTCCGGATCGAACTTATACGACGTCTTGAAACCGACCGTTCTGCGTCCACCGTCTCGACCCAGCATCGAGTACGCGACGGAATGCTTGTCCGCGGGCTGGCTCATCAGCTTGCGCGGATTGTCGGATTCGCCGGTACCGAGGCCAAGGTATGCCCGTTCGACGGCATCGAGCACCATCGACGGGTCGTAGTCGAGCTCGTCGATCGTACGCTTGCCAAGCACAAGGAGTCTCGAGGGTTGCGTTGCGAGCCGCGGTCGAACGTCCGCGTCGGGTTCAGCGCCATCAGCCATCGTGGATATCATCGTATTCACTTGTGTCTCACCGGATTTCACGTATCGAACGGGCCTGCCGCGCACGTCGTGCAGGTTGACTTGAAGATTGACGTGCCGCGACCGGCACCGACGCGCCAGATCGCACATGCTTGTTCGGCTGCGTTGCCACTGCGAATCGCGCGCTCGACATGAGGGCGGATGCGCCGGGAGGCTGGCGGCACGTTCAATTACTGCGGGTGCTTCATGCCTGCAGCGTATTGATCATGGAATCTTTCCTTCCGAAATGCAGATCACGGAGCAAAATATTGGATCGGCAATCATTTCGCTTTTCATTACATACAATTCCATCATTATTCAATCCGAATCAAATTGATTAAAAAAGCCACATTAATATCATCGAGAACCACAATATGGCTCGCGATTGACGCCGATCAGATAATCAGCATTTCGATAACGAAAATGCCGTGTGCCGCCTGATATTCACCAGGCGCGGGCTGACGAGTTCAGCAATTTCGACGGGATTCCCTCACGTCGGCATAGCTGCCTGGCAGGCGCATTCATGTCGCGACAACGCGCGCACATGATGAGGCGCAGCGAACCGTGTCACGACCATCTGGGCGTTCCGTCACCGTCGATGGTTGCGACCGGTAGAGAAAATACAAATCGCTCGTATTTATAAACTAGCTTCCACTTTCCTTGCAAATACTTTATTTCATTATTGCGAATGCATTTACGGCGGCCGTCATTGAATCATGAAAGTGAAATTGAGGCCGCTAGCCGCTCGATGGCGGTATAGAAAAGCAAAATCGGTTTGTTGAGGGAGAAAAAATGCCCTGCATCGGGGGCTACCGAAACGTTCGGGGGAGATATGTCGTTACGGTGCCGGGCTTTCCGCGGTAGGCGGTTTGGGGAACCGCCTGCGGGCCGCATTGCGTGCCAGTTCAGTCGACCAGCCGCTTATTATTCTTCGCAATCCAAATCAATATCGATGCATCGTTTCCCCGCGTTTCGACATGAGGCTCCGTGCGCGACGTATCGCGTTCCTCAATAGAAAAACCCGGCCCGCAACGAAGCGGGCCGGGCCGGGCCGTGACGGGATGCGTGCTGCTTGTTACAGCGCGCCGCCTTGCGCCGACGCCGAGCCCTTCACGCCGACCGACGCGCCGCCCTGCACCGAATTCGTCGCGCCTTCGAGCGCTTCGCCGGCCTTCGCCTTCGCGCCGCCCGCGACGTCGCCTGCGGTCGACACCGCGCCTTGGGCATGGCTCTTCGCCGAGGCGGCGACGTGCTTCACGTGCGACTTCGTCGTGTGCACGGCCGATGCCGCCGCATCCTTCGTCGCGCCGGCCGCCGAACCGACCGCCTGCGTCGCGCCGCCCACCGCCGTCCCGGCTGCCGAGCCCACGCCGCCGACCGTCTGGCCGACGCCGTTCAGCGCGCCGCCGACGACATTGCCCGCGCCCGAACCCGAGCCTGCCGCATTCGCACCGGCGCCAGCCTGCACACCGACGCCGCCGCCGAGCAGCGGCGTCTGGACCTGCGCGCCGACGCCTGCGGAACCCTGGGCGCCGGTCTGGGCCGTCTGTGCAAATGCAGCCGACGTCGCCATCGCCGTCAGAGCGGCACCCAGCAGAATCGTACGAATCTTGTTCATGGTCATTCTCCCCAAAGACGTTGTTGCTGCGGGCCGCGTTCGTGCGGCTGGTCGCATGCCTTGCCGCGACATGCGGCAGGTGGAGCTAATGTAGCGGCGCCGGCGAGCAAAACGACTGAATTGCGGGGACTGTTACTTCCGTTGCAAATGCTGACGATTGACTCACACTGTTTGACAATCGGAGGTTTGTGGCGGAGTGGCCGCTGTATTTGACGGCGGACGGCCGCGGCCCGGGCCGGCAGACGTGCTTCATGCACACGCCTTCATCTGCATTCCGAATTATTGGGGATTGCGCGGCCGTCGATGCGACCTCGTCATGATGCACGGCCCCGGCCGCCAGCAAGCGAACCGGGGCCGTGCGCACGCTGCGCGGTTACGGCCGGAACGTATCGCCCAGCACGACGCCTTCGCGACGCGGATCGGTGCCGCCCTGCAACGCCGGCGACTGGCCGACCGTCACGCGCATCACCGTATTGACGCCGCTCGCCTGCGCGGACGTCGACACCTTGTGCCCCAGCGCGAGCAGCCCCGTGATCAGTGGATCGTTCGCGCCGTTGTTCGCCGCGTTGACGTTCGGATGCTCGCCGCCGATCGTGGTCGTCGGGCTGTTGCTCGCGCCGAAGTCGACGAGCCCCGCCGACTGCTGCGCGTCGAGCCCCCAGTCGAGCGCGCCGACCAGCGTCTTGACCACGTATTGCGGAATCGTGCCGCCGCCCGGCGAACCGGTCGCCATCACGAAGTCGCCGCGCGAGCCGTCGGCGGCCCGCCCGAACACGATCGTCGGCGCCATCGAGCTGCGCGGCCGCTTGCCCGGCTGCAGGCGGTTCGCCACCGGATTGCCGGACGCGTCGAGCGGGTTCGCGGAAAAGTCGGTCAACTGGTTGTTCAGCAGGAAACCGTTGGTCATGTGGAACGAGCCCATGCTCGACTCGACCGTCGTCGTCGCGCTGAGCACGTCGCCGTCCACGATCGTGAACTGGTTCGTGCCGTGCTCGATCAGCGTCGTGTCGACGCCGAGCGGCACCGCACCGAGATTGCCGGGCTGCGCGGTGCCCATGCTTTTGGTCGTGTCGATCAGCGCCGCGCGCGATTTCAGGTACGGCTTGTTCAGCAGCGTGTCCCACGTGCCGCCCGGCAGCGGCACGAAGTCGGTGTCGGCCACGTACTTGTCGCGGTCGGCATACGCGAGCCGTTCGGCTTCGGTGATGAGGTGGACGCCCGCGACGGTCGGCTTGCCGCCTTCGAGATCGATCGCCGTCGGCTTCAACGATTTCAAGTCGTAATTCTCGAGAATGCCGAGCGCGGATGCGACCGCGATGCCGCCCGACGACGGCGGCGGCATCCCGCAGACCCAGTAGCTGCGATAAGTCGTGCACACCGGGTCGCGGCGCTTCGCCTGATACGCGGCCAGATCGGCGACGGTCGTCTTGCCCGGCGTGAGCGTCGAGCCGTCCGCGCCCTTCGTCACCGCGATCTTCGCGACGATGTCCTGCGCGATCTGCCCCGTGTACAGCGCATTCGCGCCCGACTGCGCCATCAGCGACAGCGTGCGCGCGTAGGCCGGATTCTTCAGTACGGTGCCGAGCGGCTTCGGCGAACCGTCGGCGTTCAGGAAATACGCGGCGGCTTCGGGGTCGCGCTTCAGGTTCGCGGCGTTCGCCGCGATCGCGTCGGCCAGCCGGCCGCCGATCGGGAAACCGTTGGTCGCGAGCGTGATCGCGTCGCCAAACAGGCTCTGCCACGGCAAGCGGCCATGATCCTGTTGCAGCGCCTCGATGAGCCGCGGCACGCCGATCGTGCCGATCGAGCGGCCGCTCGCACGCGCGTTCGGCAGCGGCAACGAATGGTCGGTGGCGTCATCGACATAGCGCAGATAGTTCTCCGTCGCGGCGGCCGGCGCGGTTTCGCGGCCGTCGTACGCCTGCAGCGTCTTGCCGCGCGCATCGTAGTAGAGCAGCACGCCGCCCGACCCGAGGCCCGTGGCCTCCGGCACCGTCAGGCCGAGCACGGCTTGCACGGCGACCGCCGCGTCGGCGGCCGTGCCGCCCTTCTTCAGCACCGCGCACCCGGCCGCGCTCGCGTACGCGTTCGACGTGGCCACCAGGTACGTTTTCGCATAGACGGGCTTCATCCCGGTGCGATAGCCCGACGACGCTTCCGGCAGCGACGGGTCGCCCGGCTGGTTCGAACCCACCACGACCGTCGCGCCGCTGTTGTCGACCGCGAGACAACTCGTATCGGTGGAAGGTGCGGTCGTGCGGCCCGCCTCGTTCTCGACGTCGCCGCCGCATGCGGTCAACAACGCAGCCGCGAGCAACGCGGACGCATACGGAAAAATCGCT
Organism: Burkholderia sp. AcTa6-5; assembly: GCF_017815075.1. Lineage (NCBI taxonomy): Bacteria > Pseudomonadati > Pseudomonadota > Betaproteobacteria > Burkholderiales > Burkholderiaceae > Burkholderia > Burkholderia sp. AcTa6-5. The sequence continues at coordinate 11,399 of NZ_JAGIQE010000048.1, forward strand.
GTTCTGTTCATTGTCTGCCGATGTGCTGGTCGTTGCGATGGACATCCCGTCGCCAGCGACCCCCTCGGTGCGCAGGCGATGCGTTCGATAGTCCCATGAACAGAATTTTTTTCGCAATCGGGAAATGACGTCATGCAACCGGACGTTGTGTGCGCAACGTCACCGAACCGGCATGCGGTTTCATCTGCTGCATTGCAGCGCATGGGCGTATCGTAACGTCGGTACCTTTTCCCCCGGCGACGCGTGCCGGCCCCGTGCTCCATCGCGCCGATCGCCTCGGAAAGGAATGCGAGACACATCGTCATCGCGACCGTCGCGCTCGTGTCCGCCCGCTGGTAGATGCAACTGAACGAGCGCGCGACGCATGACGGCAGCGGCGCGCCGCTGGATGACGCCTGCGGTTCGATCGACAATCGCCGCCCCCTCCTGCGCGGGCACTCGATCCAGCCGGCGCGTGCGTCTTTTCGACGCCGCATTTCGCCCGCCCATTCATTTCGGAATCCGTGATGATTATTTGTCTCTTCCTGGACAGCCATGCATAGACGACACCCGGGCCGCGGCCTGACGCGCCGGCTTCGTCGCGCGCCGGCGACCGGCCATCGGGACGATTGCCGGCGTCGCCGCGTCCGGCTATAAAGCGGGGATGGACACGAATCGCTGGATTCACGACCCCGTCGGCGCGTTTCGCGCCTGGCAGGAAACCGCCGCGACGGGCGCCGGCCGACGGCCGTTCGCGCCGCGTTCGATCGTCCAGCATGTCGCGATGTTCGAGCGATTCCTGCGTCACCTGAGCGCACGGCACGTGTCGCTCGTGACGTTCGGGCCCGACCACGTCGCGTCCTTCCTCGCGGAACTCGACCGCACCTGCGCGCCCGGCACGTCGACACGCGTGCGCTATGCGAAGCTGATCGACCGGCTCGGCCGGCATCTGGTCGATGCCGGTGTGCGGACGATTCATCCGGCCGGCCGATCGACGCACCATCTCGCATGGCCGGACGGCGAGCCCGAGCCGTGCTACCTGCCGCCCGACGCCGACGCGGCGCTGCAGCGCCATGTGCAGCCTAGGGCGGACGACACGCCCGCCGACTGCCGGAATCGCGCGATCGTCGCGCTGCTGCTCGCGAGCGGCATCACGTCGGCCGAGATTCGCGCGGCGACAGGCGACGCACTCGATCTCGACGCGCGGCCAGCGGCGTTGTCGGTGCCGCGCGATCGCGCGCGGCCGGCGCGCCGGATCGCGCTCGCCGCATTCGCGCTGGCGCCGCTCGCCGCCTGGCGTGCGCGCTTGGACGTGCCGCCGTCGGCGCGGCTGTTTCCCGCGCCGCGCGGGGGCGCAATGAACGACATGTTCCTGCTGCTCGTCGTGCGCGATGCGCTGAACGCGATCGGCTTTCACGCAGCGGACATGAGCCCGCGCGTGCTGCGCAATACATATGCGCGCCGCCAGTTGCTCGCCGGCCATGCGCATGCCGATGTCACGGCGATGCTCGGTCTCGCTAGCCCGCGAACGGTCACGCGCATTCGGCAAACGCTGCCGCCCGATGCGGCCGCGGATCGCGCTGCCCACGAGCGGTGATCGCGCGCCGCCGGCGCGAACCGCGTTCCCCCGCTGCGCTATTCGCCCGGCTTCGGCTGGACCAGTCGCAGAATCCGCGTGTCGTACGGCGACTGCATCACTTCCGCGATGCGGATGTCGGAGGCGGCCGGATGCAGCGGGTTCAACAGGAAGTTATGGGCGTGCGGCACGACGACGCTTGGCACGCGCAGCAGCGCGCTCGGCTGCGTGTCCAGCCACTCGGTGCCCGCGCTGCGGGTCCAGTCGACGTTCGTGCGCCAGTCGTCCGGCGCATCGCCTTCCGCGATTTCGGCGACGTCCACCGAATCGGGCACCTCGATACGCAGCAACTGATATCCGCTCGGCAATTGCGCGACGGTGGCGATTTCGAAATGAACCAGCGTCTCGAGCAACGCAAGCGCCGGATGTTCGGCGAGATACACGACGGGCTGCCCGGCGAAATGCCAGCGCCCGCCGGCCCGCAACCCGCCGATGCCTTTCAGATCGGCGTAATTGCTGATCCGCCACAGCGTCGTCAAGCGAAGTACCCCTCGTCGATCTGCGTGAGGGCCTCTTCGACGAGCCGCGCGCCATGCTCGGTGCTCGCCATATCGAGCGACGTGCGGCCGCCGAAGCGCTGGAGCCCGTTGCGCAGCCACGCCATCGCCTTGTCCTGGTCGCCGAACGTGGCCGCCGCCTGCGCGACGATGCGCGCGAGACGGATCGCCTTGTCCGACTCTTCCGGCGACAGGCGCTCGTGCGCCTGCCGACGATGACTCAGCGTGCGGCGCGGAATGATGAACGCCAGCTCGTCCGATTTCAGCCCGCGCTCCGACAACCGGTCGATCACCGACACGTCGACGCGCGCGCTCGCCAGCTCGGCCAGATCGGCGCCCGACCGGACGCGGATCGCCAGCAGTTGCTCGAGAATCGTGAATTCGGCCTGACGCGGATGCGCGACGCCCGAAGGATGAAAAGCGATGGTGCTCATGACCTCTCTCCGGCAATTTGCCCAATCATTATAGGCGTTTTGCCGAATGCTTGCGGGTGGTGGAGCGGCAGGCTTTACCTCGTTGGACTGGCAGACCGGTATTGGGGGTACGCGAATCGGAGATTCGCCTCGGGGACGTGGCACGGAAATTCAGTATATAAAGTTCCTGTTCGCGATGATCTGAAGTTGTCACGTAACAATTTCGAACGGTAATACGCGAGTTGCGGGAATCCCCGCTTTCCCTGTGTACACGCCGGCGGACGATCACCGTCGGCTGATGCGCAACCGACCGTCCAAGGTCAACCGGCCCATGCGGACGACCGGATCACGCTGCAGAAATTGCCCGCATGGAAATGCGGCTCCTTGTCCGCGAGCACGTCGGCCTTCACGTTGCCGAACGTCGTGCCGGGCTTGTGCTTGATGCCGTCATAGAACGCCTGAATGATGTCTTCCTTGAAATGCGGCGTGCGCGGATGCGCGCGCACGACCGCTTCCCGCTCGATGCCACTGTATTCCGGGTAAGCGAGGCCCAGTACGTCCATCTCGACGCCCGCCGTGACCAGCGCGACGACCGGATGCATGTGCTGCGGAATACCGGGCGTGGTATGCAGTGCGATCGAGGTCCACACGACATCGATGTCCTGCTGCGAGATTCCCTTTGCCTTCAGAAAATCGTGGGCGGCATTGGCGCCGTCCACTTCGAAGCGCTCGCATGCGCTGCTGTACCGGTGCGTCAGTCCCATGTCGTGGAACATGCAGCCGCAATAGAGCAGTTCGGGGTCGTACTCGAGCCCGCGGCGCCGGCCCGCCAGCGCCGCGAAATAGAACACGCGGCTCGAGTGATGGAACAGCAGTTCGGATTCGGTATCGCGCACGAGTTCGGTGATCTCGCGCGTCAGTCGAGTATCGGGAAGGGTGATGCCGGCAACGTTCACAGTCATGATCGACCTCCATGGAAGACACGCTCGATTCTCCGCAGCCCGACAGGTGTCCGAAATAGGCTTGTTACGACGAATCCTGCCATTTCGCGCGACGAACGGACACGGTGCCTGCATGGTGAAAGAAGCGCCCCTATACTGCTGCGCATCACGTTCGATACGACACGCAACCGATCATGCCGAAGGTCGTGGGCATTTTTGCCGTTCCGGGCGTTCAACTGCTCGACGTCTCCGCGCCGCTCGACGTGTTCGCGCAAGCGAACGTCGAATGCGGGAAGCCGTTCTATGTGTCGCGGATCATCGCGAGCGGGGCCGGTGCGATCCGCAGCTCGTCCGGCGCACGGTTGCTGCCCGACTGGATCGCCCCCGACATCCCCGAGCGCATCGACACGCTGCTGGTCGCCGGCGCGCCGAACGCCGGCCAGATCGCGCTGCGCACCGACGTCCTCGCATGGTTGCGCGCGGCGGCCGTGCACAGCAGACGCTACGGGTCGATCTGCACCGGGGCATTCATCCTCGCCGCCACCGGCCTGCTGAAAGGACGTCACCTGACCACGCACTGGGCCGCCGCCGATGCACTCGGCGAAGCCTATCCGTCGCTCGTCGTCGACGCCGACGCGCTGTACGTGCGCGACGGCAAGCTGCGCACCGGCGCCGGCGTCACGGCCGGGCTCGATCTCGCGCTCGCGCTGGTCGAAGAAGATCTCGGCCGCGAGATCGCACGGCGCGTCGCCGCGCAACTGGTGATGTTTTTCAAGCGCCCGGGCGGGCAGCTCCAGTTCAGCCGCAAGGGCGAAGCCCGCCCCGCCGGACGTTCGGTGCTGCAGGAAGTCCAGCGCTGGGTCGCGGCCCATCCGGATCTCGAACATTCGGTGGCCGAGATGGCCAAACATGCAGGCATGAGCCCGCGCCATTTCGCGCGGCTGTTCCGCGCGGAAGTCGGCATGACGCCGGCCGCATGGGTCGAGGCGACCCGCATCTCTGCCGCCCGCCAGTTGCTCGAGAACGGCCATGACACGCCGAAGCAGGTCGCCGCGAAATGCGGCTTCGCAAACGTCGATACGCTCAGGCGAGCGTTCACCCGGCATGTCGGCGTCACGCCGGCCGAATATCGGAAACGGCAGGCGATCCTGGCTGCGTGAGGCGGAACGAGCGGCGCCGAATGAATGACGCCGACGGCCTCGCGAAAATACTTCGGAATACGATTCAATGGTTTGACCCGCTTCTTCCGCGCCGATCGACCCGCCGCTCCTTACCCACGCTCCAGCTCCCCGGCAATCTTCGGATGAAATTGCGTACCGCGCGAATCGTTTACCCAGTTGCAATAATGATTCGCTCCAACGCGTATTTCCGACCGGGAACGCGCTCGTTACGATGCAATCAACCGCTGAACGCAACGAGCGAAGCGCGAAATCAACAGAACCGGAGGTCACCATGAAGTCGTTCATCACCGCTGTCGTCGCCGCAACCGCGTTGTCCGCGTCGTACGGCGCATTCGCGCAATCGAACCCGTCGGGTCAGCTCACGCGTGCCCAGGTGCGTGCGGAACTCGTCCAGCTCGAACAGGCCGGCTACAAGCCCGAAGTCTCCGATCAGTATTACCCGCGTGCGCTGCAGGCCGCGCAGGCCCGCGTGACGAACGCCGACGTAGCCGGCTACGGTGCGCAAGCGGCCGCCGGTGCGCGTGCAGGCCGCACGATCGCAGTCAAGCAGGAAGGCCGCAACTCGATCTACTTCGGTCAGTAAGCCGGATACCCGCCGGCGTATTGCCGGCGTATTCCGGATACGCCCCGCCGTACACGCGACACCCCGCTCCCGTTCATCGGGGCGGGGTGTTCGTTTTCCGGTCGTCCGCTCCCTTCGCGGCTCGCGTGCCGTGCGGCGCCGTTCACGCAAGCGTCCGGTGTTTGCGCATAGAATGGCCGCGTGGTCGGCGTCGGCCAGCACGAACGCGGGCGGTATCACGACGCCCGCTGGCCGGCCCGATGTCGCACTCGGCGCATTTTTCGAAAAGGAGCGGTTTCATGTCTCAAACATCCGGTTCCACGATCACGTTTCGCCGCCCGGACGGCCAGGAACTGCAAGGCTATCTCGCCACGCCGGCACGCACCGAAGGCGCGCCCGCGGTCGTCGTCATCCAGGAATGGTGGGGGCTGAACGACCAGATCCGCGGCGTCGCGGATCGCCTCGCGCGCTGCGGTTACTTCGCGCTCGTGCCCGACCTGTATCGCGGCAAGTCGACGGTCGAGGAGGAGGAAGCGCACCACCTGATGACCGGCCTCGATTTCGGCGACGCCGCGTCGCAGGACATTCCCGGCGCGGTCGCATACCTGAAGACGCTGTCGCCGCGGGTCGCGGTGACGGGCTACTGCATGGGTGGCGCCCTCACGCTGCTGTCGCTGCAGTACGCCGACGCAGATGCCGGCGTCATGTGGTACGGCCTCCCGCCGCTCGATTACATCGATCCGGCCAAGCTCAAGGTACCGCTGTTGGGTCATTGGGCGACGCAGGATGCGTTCTTCACGATCGACCAGGTCGACGCACTGGAAAAGAAGCTGACCGATGCGAACGTCGGCTTCGAATTCCATCGCTATCTCGCGCACCATGCGTTCGCGAACGAAACGGCCGTCGGCCCCGGCCGCATCGCCGGCACGCAGTTCGATCCGGTGTGGTCGGAAACGGCGTGGGACCGCACGCTCACGTTCTTCGGCCGAACGCTCTGGACGAAGCACGCGTAACGTAATGCCGCTTCCCGCGCGGCGACGGTACAAAGGAAAACGCCACGGATTTGCGTCCGTGGCGTTTTCGTTTTCACACTCCTTCGGTTCGGTGGACAGGCGCGGCTTTCCGCTCCTGCCATGTGCCATGCTTACCCGGTCGTTGCCGTCTGATCGTCGACTGGCGCATCCGGCGCGCGCGGCGCTTCGCCTGCACGCTGGATCCACCCGCCGCCCAGTGCGCGGTACAGATCGACCAGGTTCGTCCAGCGCGCCAGGCGCGCGCTGATCAGCGACTGCTGCGCGGCGTACAGATCCGTCTGCGCGGTCAGCACCGACAGATAGCTGTCCACACCGTTCTTGTAACGCAGGTCCGACAGATCGA
>NZ_JAGIQE010000049.1:0-17198 GCF_017815075.1 Burkholderia sp. AcTa6-5
TGCGGTGGCGACGACAATTCCTCGCCGGCTTCGTCAGGCGGATCGGGCACGAGCAACAACGGCGGCAGCGGCGGGACGCCGACCACGGGCACATCCGGCGGCAATCCGGGCTCGCCGACCGCGTCGAACGTCGACTGTGATCCGATTTACCAGCAAGGCGATACCGTGCAGTTGCACATGTATACGCAAGCGACGTCGCAGAGCCCGTCGGTCGACAACGGCGTGTACACGCGGACTTACGCGCCGGCGACGTTCAACGGCGTGGCGCTCATGCAGCAGGCCGAAACGACGCCCGGTTCGCCGATTCAGACCAATCACTACTACCTCGTCGGCAACGGCGTACGCACGAACTACGGCGGCGAGGTTTACAGCGGCAGCACGCTCGTGTTGCGGGACGTGAACTCGCCGCCCTATGTCGAGACGATCGGGCTCGCGGGAAGCGAGACGGTGAATTACGTGGATACGCCCGTCGTTCCGTCGGGCGGCGCGCAAACGTCCGTCTCGATCCAGCGGACGTACGTCGCGCGCGAAACGGTCAGCCTCCGCAACGGCAAGGTCTTCGCGAATGCTTGCCACTATCACACCACGGAGACCTTCACCAACTCGGCGTTGACGAGCAACACGACCGCGGACGACTGGCTCGCGCCGGGCGTCGGTCTGGTCAAGTCGGTCGCCAACATCGGCGGCACGCAGATCATCACGCGCGAACTGGAAGCGGCGACGGTGGGCGGCAAGTCGTACTAAAGGTCGGCGCGAGATGGGCGGCGCGGATGGAGAAATCGCGCACCGCGCCGTTCGCCGCGCAAGCCGGCGCCCGACCACACGCCGCGCATCGCCGAGATCGACATTCTCACTCGATCAGGACTGCGAACGCACTGTGCCGAGCCGCTCAAATTGACCGCAGGAACGCGGCGGACACACCCAACCGAAGATCCGACGAAAGCGTGCGCGACCGGGCGATTTCCTTCGTGAGCTGCATGACCGTGCGGCAAGCCAGCGTCAGTTCGCCGTGCGGCGACATGGCGAGTGCAATGAAGCGCGGCACGGACGGATCGACCACCATCGACGCTTGCAACCGGCATTCCCGTTCGAGATTGGCGATCGCGTAAGGGCCCAGCAACGCATGAATGCCGCCATCGGCGACGATGTGCCCCTGCAGACTGAGAGAATCGGCTTCCGCCGCGAAATTCAGCGACACCTGATGTTCGCCCGCGATTTGTTCGAGCCGCTCGCGCCAGCTATTGGGGCGGCAGAAAGAGACCAGCGGAATGCCATCGAGCCTCGAAAAAGCGATCGTGGGCTGACTGGTCAACGGATCGCCTTCCGCCCCCACCAGGTACGTCGCGGCCTCGACCAGATATTCGTCGCCGTTTCTCGGCGTCGGACTATTTCGAAACAGGATGGCGAGATCGACGCTGCCGTTCTCCAGCCAGGTTTCCAGCAACGCTCCTTGACCCTCGCGCACCTGTAACTGCACCAGCGGGTAACGCTCGCGAAGCCGATGGTAAAGGGTGCTGACAAGGGGATGGGCGGTGGAGGGCAGGATCCCGAGCCTGACCACGCCGATCGGCTCGCCCGCCGTGCTGCGGATGTCGTTGGACAACTGCTCCGTGCTGGCAAGCCACGCCCTCACACGCGGCGCGATACGCGCGCCCAACTCGGTCAACACCACGCCGCGCCCAGTCCGTTGAAACAGACGGCCGCCGCAGTACTGCTCGAGCTCGACGATCTGCCGGCTGATGTGAGGCTGGCTGGTCCCGTAAGCAACGGCCGTCTTGCTCAGGCTCCCGAGTTCCGCCGCGTCGATGAACAGCTTCCAGGCCGCATAGTCCACCGCGAAGCCTCCCGTAGATATGTCAAATCAGTATAGCTGAAATGCGCAATTACGCCGTTCTCGCATGGGTCGTGCTTCCCTACACTGCAACGCATGCACCGTCGTTCCGGTTCGATGCGAAACGGACGGCGGGCTCTCCTCCCGGAAAGAGGAGCGGAAAAGCTCACATTTGGAGACGTCATGAAAGCGATCGATCTGCGCGGTTTGGTCCCGGCACCCGTTACCCCTTTCACCCACGAGGGCGCGGTGGACCATGCGGCAATTCAACGGCTGGGCGCGTGGCTTGGCGGCATCGAAGGCGTCAAAGGCCTGACGGTGCTCGGACATGCCGGCGAAGGCACGTTCCTCTCGCAGAAAGAACAGGCTCAAGTCATCGAAAGCTTCGTGAAGTCCGTCGACGGCAAGATTCCGGTGATCGCCGGTATCACGCTCGAAGGCACGGAAGTGGCGGTGGAAGAGGCGAAGCGCGCGGTCGAGGCCGGCGCGTCGGCCGGTCTGGTCTATCCGTCGCACGGCTGGCTGCGCTTCGGCTATCAGAAAGGTGCGCCGCAGGATCGCTACCGCGCCATCCACGAAGGCAGCGGGCTGCCGCTCATCCTGTTCCAGTACCCGGACGCCACCAAGGCGACCTACAACCTCGACACGCAGCTGGAGATCGCCGCGCAACCGGGCGTCTTCGCGATGAAAAACGGCGTGCGCAACATGCGTCGCTGGGACGTCGAGATTCCGATCATCCGACGCGAGCGTCCGGAACTGCAAATCCTCACCTGCCACGACGAGTATCTGCTCCACACGATGTTCGACGTCGACGGGGCGCTCGTCGGCTACGGCAGCCTGGCTCCCGAGCCGCTCGTCGAACTGATCAAGGCGGGCAAGGCGAAAGACTACGCGGCCGCCCGCGCGATTCACGATCGCCTGCTGCCGGTGACGCGTAACGTGTATCACCGCGGGTCGCACATGGAAGGCACCGTCGCGCTCAAGCACGGTCTGGTGGCCCGCGGCATCCTCCAGCACGCGACCGTGCGCTCGCCGCTGCTGCCGCTCGCGCCAGGCGCGGACGTCGAAATCGCGGACGCGCTTCGTTCGGCCGGCCTCGTCGACTGACTCGGGCGTGGCCCGTCCATAGCCGGATGACGACGGCGCAGCGCCGTCCGCTTGCCGTCGGCGTCGAGCAGTCGGGGCGGCGCGCGAAACCGCGTCGCGCACGCCGCCGCCGACAGGCTCGGCAAATGATAAAAAGGGCGCCGATGTCGCGGAAAACCACCAAGAAACGTGACCGGTGCCGCACAACAAGAAGCAAGCCGAAGGTTCATAAAATGCAGCTTTTCAGGAGACAGCATGAACACCCCTTCGACCGCCTGCGGCGTCGACCTTGGTCGATCCGCGAGCGAAACGCGTCCCATGAGCGAGCAACTGCGGGCGGCGAACCTGCTGTTCCGCATCGAGAACGTGCCGTTTTGCAAGTGGCACACCCGGGCACGGATCGTCATGGGCAGCGCGACCCTGTTCGATGCGTTCGACGCACTGTCGCTTGCTTTCGTGCTGCCCGTACTGGTGGGGCTCTGGCATCTTTCTCCCGGCCAGATCGGCGTGCTGATCGCTGCCGGCTATCTTGGGCAGGTCGTCGGCGCGTTGGTGTTCGGCTGGCTGGCCGAGCGCCTGGGGCGCGTGCCGAGCGCCACCATCGCGGTGGGCGTCATGTCGGCCATGAGCGTCGTATGCGCGTTCACCGGCAGCTTTCACATGCTGTTTCTGATGCGTTTCCTGCAAGGCATCGGTGTGGGCGGAGAAGTGCCCGTGGCCGCCACGTACATCAACGAGCTGTCTCAAGCGCACGGCCGCGGACGCTTCTTCATCCTGTACGAACTGATTTTCCCGTTGGGCCTGCTCGCGGCCGCGCAGCTCGGTGCGTTCGTCGTCCCGCGCTTCGGTTGGGAAACTATGTTCCTGATCGGCGGGATTCCCGGCATGGTCGTCGCGATCCTGATCGCACGCCTGCCGGAATCGCCGCGCTGGCTCGTTTCACGCGGGCGGTTCGATAAGGCCGAGCGCATCATCGAGCGGCTGGAAGCCAGCACGACGAAGCGCAACCTCGACACGCAGACTCAAAGGGCCGAGGTGGACGCGCGCGTGTCGGGCCTTATGACCGGACGACAGTCGAAGCGGAAGGGAACGTGGAAGGAACTGTTCTCGCCGTTCTACCGGGGCCGCACCGTCGTCGTGTGGCTGCTGTGGGCGAGCGCTTATTTCGTGGCCAATGGCATCAACAACTGGCTGCCGAGCCTCTACAAGACGGTCTACCATCTGCCGCTGCAAGCGTCGCTTCAGATGGCGTCGATCTCGAACGTCCTGAGTACGTGCGGCGTGCTTGCCTGCGCGCTGCTGATCGATCGGGTCGGACGCCGCCGGTGGGCAATGGCCTGCTTCATCATCAGCGCGGCCCTGCTCGCCGCACTGGGCATTCATGGCGCGGGCAGCGCGTGGTCCGTGATGTTGCTCGGATCGTCGGCCTATGCGGTGATGGCCACGACCACGGTCCTTCTGTACCTGTACACCCCTGAAATCTATCCCACCCGGATGCGCGCGATCGGCACCGGTCTCGCGACTTCGTGGCTGCGCGCGGCGTCTGCCGCCGCGCCGGCGATCGTCGGCGTCGTATTGACCGGAAGAGGCATCGCCGCGGTATTCGTCATGTTTGCCGTGGTCAGTGCAGTGGGCTTCGTCGTCGCCGCGCGCATGGTCGAGACGACCAATCGTTCGCTCGAAGAGATTTCCCCGTAGTCACTTGCATGCCTGACGGCGCCTTTCCCTGAGAAGCCTCGAGGGAAGGCGTTTCGTCGCTCGTCACGCCCGTGGCTTCAGCGACATGCTCGCAACAAGCGCCGCCGTCAAAGAGTAGTCCATCAGTACTGCTGACAGGATTGCCGCGGAAAAGGCCGCTCAAAAAATATGAATGGAGACAACCGAAATGAAAAAGACACGACACGTCGTGGTGCGCGTGGCCGCCCGGCGCGTTGTCGGTACGCTCGGCGCGACGGCGATATTCGGCGCCGGTCTGATATGGACCTCCGGCGGCGCACACGCAGACAGCGGCTCCCAGGTTCAGCTTTATGGCCTCATCGGCACCTACGTCGGGAGCATCAAACGCAGCGACACGCCGCGGTCCACGGTACTGATGGGAAGCGGCGGGCTGACCACGTCGTTCTGGGGAATCCGCGGCACGGAAGATCTTGGCGGCGGCGTCGGCGCCATTTTCGTCCTCGAAAGCTTCTTTCAACCCGCCAACGGCGCGCTGGGACGCAGTGCGGCGGACCCGTTCTGGTCGCGCAATGCGTACGTGGGCTTTCAAGGCGACTTCGGCCAGTTGACCTTCGGGCGACAAAGAAACCCGGCCTATACGGCCGAATCCGTCGTCAATCCGTTCGGATCCTCGACCGTCTTCTCTCCACTCGTCCTGCAGACGTTCGTGACCAACTATGGCGGGACGATCATCGGCGATACGGTGTGGAACAACACCGTCAAGTACACGACGCCGGACTTCAACGGGTTCGGCGCCACCGTCATCTATGGTCTTGGCGGCGTGGCGGGCTCGCCTGGCGTCGGTAACCTCGGCGTTCACTTGAACTATCGAGGGCACGGTCTCACGGCCGTGTTGTCGGGCCAGCGCGTGCGCTATACCGCGGCAGGGCCGGTCGGCGCGCAGTACGCCTATCTGGCGGGCGCGGCATACGACTTCAAGATCGTCACGCTCTACGGCGCGTGGGCGATGACAAGCGACGCGCGTACGCCGACCGGCAGCCACACTTACGAGGCGGGTGTGTCGATCCCGTTGTCGCCGGCCGACTTCCTGCTTGCAGAGTGGGCGCGCACGAAGCGGTCCGGCCCGACCGAAGCGGCCCGCAGCCTGCGGAACACCGCGTCTGTCGGCTACAACCACCTGCTGTCGAAACGCACGGACATCTACGCGATTTACTCCTACGACAAGCTGAGCGCTCGCCCCACCGGCAACACGTTCGTGGCCGGCATTCGCCACACGTTCTGATTCCGTCCCGCCTCCTCCAGCGCCCCGCAGCGCTAAATCCTTCCCTGAACGGGAGGGCGCGTTTATGATCCGCCGCTGCAAGCGGTCGTCGTCGGAATCGCCCGACGCGTCACACCACCGGTCCATTCCTTCGGACACCGCTTTCCGTTTGTGCCCAACTTTCCCGCGAATCCGCGAAGCCCCCGGCTGGCCGGGGGTCTCGTTACGCCAAATCGAAAGCGATCTGTAAATAACAATGCTGCCGACAAGTTATAACGCGTTGCTCGTTCTTCTTTCGCTCCTGATCGCCATCCTGGCGTCCTACACCGTGCTGGACATGGCCGGGCGTATCAAGACGGCCGGCGGGCGCGCCGCACATGGGTGGCTGGTAGGCGCGGCCAGCGTGATGGGGGCGGGCATCTGGTCGATGCATTTCGTCGGCATGCTGGCCTTCGCGTTGCCGATTCCACTGGGATACGATCCGGCCATGACGGTGCTTTCGTTGCTGATCGCCATCGGCTGCTCCACGGTTGCGCTGTGGCTCGTCTGTCGGGGCACGCTCAGGTGGCACCGGCTCGGCGGCGGCGCGATGTTGATGGGGACTGGCGTAGCGGGCATGCATTACACGGGCATGGCGTCGATGCACATGTCGCCGGGCATCCGGTACGACCCGTTGCTCGTCTGCCTGTCGGTCGCGATTGCCGTCATCGCATCGGGCGCCGTGCTGTGGATCGTATTCATTCGGCGAACCGGTTCGTCTCGCGTGCGCCTGCTCAATCTGGGGGCGGCGGTCCTGATGGGCGCCGCCATCGCCGGCATGCACTATACGGGAATGGCGGCCGCCCGGTTCCCGCTGGGCAGCATCTGCGGGGCCGCCGGCTCCAGCATGGATCCCGGCGGGCTGGCGCTCGTCATCGTCGTGGCCACGTTGGCGATACTCGCCATCGCGCTGATCGTTTCGGTCCTCGACCTGCGTCTGGAATCCCGCACGGCGGTACTGGCGACCTCGCTGGCCGAAGCGAACCAGGAGCTGACGTATCTGGCGCTGCACGACACCCTCACCAAGCTCCCCAACCGCGTGCTGCTCGAAGACCGGATCGACCAGGCGATCCAGAGCACTGACCGCGAGCACGGGTGTTTCGCGCTGATGTTCATGGACCTCGACGGATTCAAGGCCGTCAACGACGCCTATGGTCATCATGTCGGCGATCTGTTGCTGGTCGACGTGGCTCGGCGCATCGGCGCGAACCTGCGCTCGCAGGACACGATTGCCCGTCTGGGCGGCGACGAGTTCGTGCTCGTCGTGGCCGTGAACGAGCCCGCCGACGCGGCTGACGTGGCGGACAAGGTATTGGCGGTGATTCGGGCGCCGTTCCACGTGTCCGAACACGAATTGCGCGTGTCGGCCAGCATCGGTATCGCGCTCTATCCCGGCAACGGCAGCGATTTCCGCGAGCTGATGACCAATGCCGATGCGGCGATGTATCACGCCAAGGCGCTCGGCCGAAACGCGTACTGCTTCTTCGAGGCATCGATGAACGCGAACGTCCGCGAGCACTTGAAAATCGTGCAGGAACTCCGTCTGGCGCTGGAGCGGCATGAACTGGTCCTGCACTACCAGCCGAAGTTCGAAGTGCCCGATGGACCGATCGTCGGCGTCGAGGCGCTGTTGCGATGGAAGCACCCGACGCGCGGCCTCATGTCGCCCGATCAGTTCATCTCGATTGCGGAAAAGACCGGATTGATCGTGCCGATCGGCGAATGGGTACTGGACGAGGCCTGCCGGCAGATGCGCGCGTGGCGCGATGCGGGCCGAACCGACTGGACGATGGCCGTGAACCTGTCACCGTTGCAGTTCGGTCACGCGAGCCTGATCCGGGTCGTGGAGGCCGCATTGCAGCGGCACGCGCTGGAGCCGCACTGCCTGACGCTGGAGATCACCGAATCGACCGCGATGCGCGATGCCGACGCCAGCCTGAGAATCCTCCAGCAGCTTCACGACATGGGGGTGCGAATTTCGATCGACGACTTCGGCACCGGTTATTCGAGCTTGCTGTATCTCAAGCGCTTGCCGGCCAGCGAGCTCAAGATCGACCGGGGATTCATCCGGGATCTCGAACACGATACCGAAGATGCCGCGATCATTTCCGCGATCGTCGCGCTCGGTCGGGCACTCGACCTGAAGATCGTCGCGGAGGGCGTGGAAACGACCGCGCAGCAGCAGTTCCTGACCCGGCTCGGCTGCAATTCGCTGCAGGGCTTCTTGCTCGGGCGTCCGATGCCGGCGGATCACTTCGTCGAAGTGACCGCGCAAGGCACGGCGATCAAGAGCATGTGATCCTGAATCGCAACGCGTCGGGATCCAAACTTAAACGAAATGTGATCCCTCGCCGCCGCAAAATTTTGCACAATGACGGCAGCGCGGCCTCCCGCCGCGCTTCGATCCGGGCCGATCGCCCGCCGATCACCGTTATTGAGCCCCGCTCCTACGTGCCGCCGCCCACCGCCATGGACCAACCGAAACGCATCCTGATCGTCGAGGACGACGCCGACATCGCCGACGTGCTGAGCCTGCACCTGCGCGACGAGCGCTACGAGGTCGTGCACAGCGCGGACGGCGCCGAAGGGCTGCGCCTGCTCGAACAGGGCAACTGGGACGCGCTGATCCTCGACCTGATGCTGCCGGGCGTCGACGGCCTCGAGATCTGCCGGCGCGCGCGGGCGATGACGCGCTATACGCCGATCATCATCACGAGCGCGCGGTCGAGCGAGGTGCACCGGATCCTCGGCCTCGAACTCGGCGCCGACGACTACCTCGCGAAGCCGTTCTCGGTGCTCGAACTCGTCGCGCGCGTGAAGGCGCTGCTGCGGCGCGTCGATGCGCTCGCGCGCGATTCGCGGATCGACGCGGGCACGCTCGACGTCGCGGGGCTCGCGATCGACCCGATCGCGCGCGAGGCGAGCGTCGACGGCGCACGCATCGACCTCACGCCGCGCGAATTCGACCTGCTGTATTTCTTCGCGCGGCATCCGGGCAAGGTGTTCTCGCGGATGGATCTGCTGAACGCCGTGTGGGGCTACCAGCACGAAGGCTACGAACACACGGTCAACACCCACATCAACCGCCTGCGCGCGAAGATCGAGGCCGATCCGGCCGAGCCCGTGCGGATCCTCACCGTGTGGGGGCGCGGCTACAAGCTCGCCGCGCCGGGCCAGCGGGACGCATGATGAAGCTCACGCTCACCCGGCGGCTGTCGCTCGTGTTCTCGATCCTGCTGCTCGCGTGCTCGGGCGCGTCGGCGTGGCTGCAGATCCGCGCGAACGACATGCGCGAGAAGGAAGTCGTGCAGGCGCTGTCGCGCGACCTGGCCGCCAACATCGCCAACAGTGCGCCGCTGATGGACGCGAACGGGCTGCGCCCCGACGCCGTGCGCACGCTGTTCGGCCAGTTGATGGGCGTGAACCCGAGCGTCGAGGTGTACCTGCTCGACAACGCGGGGCGCATCAAGGGCGACGACGCGCCGCCCGGCCACGTGAAGCGCGACCGCGTCGATCTCGCGCCCGTGCAGCGCTTCATCGCGGGCGAGCCGCTGCCGATCCTCGGCGACGATCCGCGCAGCCCGGACGCGCGCAAGGTGTTCAGCGCCGCGCCGCTGCAGCGCGCGGGGCAGCCGCCGTCCGGCTACATCTACGTGGTGCTGCTCGGCGAGGCGCATGACCGGCTCGCCGCGCGCGTCGACGCCGGCAACGTGCTGCGCACGACGCTGTGGTCGATGGCGATCGTCGCGCTGCTCGGCCTGCTCGCGGGCCTCGTCGCATTCGGCTTCATCACGCGCCCGCTGCGCCGGCTGACGGCCGCGATGCGCGACTTCGACGCGAACGGTGCGCCCCGCGCGCCGGGTGGGGCCGACACGCTCAACACGCCCGACACGCCGCCGCCGGTGCTGCACTTGCCGCCGGGCCGCCGCGGCGACGACATCGCGGTGCTCGAATCCGCGTTCGCGCAAATGGCCGACCGGATCGGCGACCAGTGGCGCGCGCTGACGCGTCAGGACCAGCAGCGGCGCGAACTGATCACGAACATCTCGCACGACCTGCGCACGCCGCTGACGTCGCTGCACGGCTATCTGGAGACGCTGTCGCTGAAGGCCGACACGCTGCCCGAGCCCGAGCGGCGGCGCTACCTGTCGATCGCGCTCGCGCAGAGCGCGAAGGTCGGGCGGCTCGCGCAGGCGCTGTTCGAACTCGCGCGGCTCGAATCGGGCGGCGTGCAGGCCGAGCGCGAGCCGTTCTCGCTCGTCGATCTCGTGCAGGACGTGTTCCAGAAATTCGAGCTGGCCGCGCAATCGCGCGGCGTCGCGCTGCATGCGCGGATTCCGCCGCGCGTGCCGGTCGTATCGGCCGATCTCGGGATGATCGAGCGCGTGCTGACCAACCTGCTCGACAACGCGCTGCGGCACACGCCTTCGCACGGCGAGGTCGAGATCGCGCTGGAGACGCACGGCGATCGCGTGATCGTGACCGTGTCGGATACCGGGGAAGGGATTCCGGCCGCACGGCGCGAAGGGCTGTTCCAGCGGCCGCAGCGGCCGATGAGCGGCGGCACCGCGACGAGCGGCGGGCTGGGCCTGCTGATCGTGCACCGGATGCTGGCGCTCAACGGCAGCGGCATCCGGCTCGTCGACCGGGAAGGGCGCGGTGCGGTGTTCGAGTTCGCGCTGGCGGTCGCGTCGCCGGCGGCGGGCGACGGTACGCGCTGACCGCGCTCGGCAGGCGCTACTTGCCGCGCTTGCGCCGCACGTCGCTCGGCGTCGTGCCGGTCCAGCGCTTGAACGCGTGACGGAATCCCACTGCATCGCTGAAGCCCAGCGTCAGCGCGATATCCTCGGTGCTGAGCGTGGTCGTGCCGAGATAGTCGATCGCGAGCGCCTTGCGCACGCTCGTCAGCAGTTCGCTGTACGACGTGCCTTCGGCTTCGAGCTTGCGGCGCAGCGTGCGCGACGTCATGCACAGGCGCTCGGCGATCGCGTCGATGTCCGGGAATTGTCCCGGCGTGCGGGTGAGCTCCTCGTACACGCGTCGCGTAATGCCCGACTGGCTGCGTAATGCGTCGAGCAATTGCGCGCAGTGCGACGACACCTGCGCGGCCGTGATCGGATTCGCGAGCTGAGGCGCGCGCGCGAGCCATGCCGCCGGATAGCTGAGCACGTGATGCGGCTGGTCGAACGCGATCGGGCATTCGAGCGCGTCGGTCAGCAGCGCCCCGTGCGGCGGCCGCGGCTGCGCGAACTGCGCGCGCGCGGGCACGCACCACGCACCCATCACGTCCTTGATGATCGTCACGTGCAGCGCGAACTGCATGTCGATCAGGAAACGGTACAGCGGCTCGTCGAGATCGGGCAGCGCGACTTCGTGGCGGTCCGGAAACAGCCACGATGCGGTATCGCCCTGTTCGACCCAGCGGATCGGCAGCATGCCGTTCGCGAGCCGGTGATATTTGACGGCCGAATCGAACGCGCGCGCGAGCGATTCGGAGCACAGCATCGCGTAGCCGTACATGCCGTAGCTCGACGCGCGCAGCAGGCGGCCGACGCGTACGCCGAGGTCGGTGCCGTCGTACCGGCCGACCGCATTGCGCGCGGCCGTCAGGAACTGCAGCGGCGACGTGAGCGTGAACGGGTCCGCGACGTCGGCCGGCGCGAGGCCGGTGCCGGCGAGCACCGTCGCCGGGTCGAGGCCGGCTTGCGCGGCCACGTCGACGAGCACGGCCAGCTTGGCCGGCGTGAAGCGCTGCTCGCGCAACGCGTGGGCGGCGGCGGCGTCCGGCAGCCCGGTAGGCTGGGCATGGGGAGGTTTCGAGAGCGCACTGCGCGGCATGACGGGGATCCTGCGTCCGAATCGATATCGTTGACGGCACGCAATTCTGCTCGGGAACGGTCCCATTCGCCACCGGGTTCACCCTGATGCACCGACGGAGCTGCCCGGGCGGACAGGCGTTCGCCGTGCGATGTTGCGCAGGCACGCGCCTCGCCTGTCCGTTTCGATCATGTTTTCGGCCGCCCGGATCATTTGCAAAGCGCGTCGTGCGCGCGATAGTCGCCGATCAGGCGGCGGCCCGCGTCCTTCCGGCGTGCAGGCCGCCGTGCGAACGGCACGCAGGCTGGCGTGCCGTCCCCAGAGGAGTGAGACATGACGAACAGACACTGGACCGGGTCGTATGGCCCGATCCCCGCCGAGATCGACGCCGATCGCCATCCCTCCGTCAGCGCGCTGCTGGACGACGCGATGCGCCGCTTCGCCGACCGCCCGGCGTTCCATGCGTTCGGCCGCACGCTCACCTATGCCGACGTCGAGCGCCTGTCGAGCGCGCTGGCCGCGTATCTGCAGCAGGTCGTCGGCGTGCGCAAGGGCGATCGCGTGGCCGTGATGCTGCCCAACGTGCTCGCGTTTCCGGTCGTGTTCGTCGCCGTCGCGAAGATCGGCGCGGTCCAGGTCAACGTGAATCCGCACTACACCGCGCGCGAGCTCGAGCATCAGCTCAACGACGCGGGGGTCGAGGTGGCGATCGTCTGCGGCGGGTCGATGGGCACGTTCGCGGACGTGGTCGGCGGCACGCGCGTGCGCACCGTGCTGAGCGTGGCGCGCGACGATCTCGGCGTCGTCGATGCGCCGGCCGGCGCGTGCGACGCGCTGCCGCCCGGTTCGACCGCGCTCGCGCACGCCATCGCCGCCGGCGAATCGCTCGCGTGCGAGCCGGTTGCGCAAAGCGGCGCGGACCTGTTGCTGCTGCAATACACGGGCGGCACGACCGGCCTGTCGAAGGGCGCGGCGCTGTCGCATCGCAACCTCGTCGCGAACGTCGCGCAGTTCGCGGCGATCGTGCCGGACGCGCGCCAGCCGGGCGAAGAGGTCGTCGTCACCGCGATCCCGCTGTATCACATCTTCGCGCTGACGGTGAACTTCCTGTCCTACTTCGCGATCGGCGCGCAGAACTGGCTCGTCGCGAACCCGCGCGACATGGACGGGTTCGTCGACGTGCTGAAGGCCGCGCGGCCGACCGTGTTCGTCGGCGTGAACACGCTGTACGCGGGGCTTGCCGGCCATCCGCGGCTGAAGGAGGTCGACTGGTCGCGGCTGAAGCTGTCGGCCGGCGGCGGCGCGGCGGTGATCGACGTGATCTCGTCGCGCTGGAAGGCGGTGACGGGTAATTTCATCCGCGAAGGCTACGGGCTGTCGGAAACGTCGCCGGTCGTGTCGTTCAACCCGCAGTCGATCGACCGGTTCACGGGCACAACGGGCCTGCCGCTGCCGTCAACCGACGTGAAGCTGCTCGACGACCAGGATCGCGAGGTGGCGATCGGCGAAGCGGGCGAGATCTGCGTGAAGGGGCCGCAGGTGATGAGCGGCTACTGGCAGAAGCCGGACGCGAATGCGGCCGCGTTCACCGCGGACGGCTATTTCCGCACCGGCGATGTCGGCGTGTTCGACGCGGCCGGCTTCCTGCGGATCGTCGACCGCAAGAAGGACATGATCATCGTGTCCGGCTTCAACGTGTATCCGAACGAGGTGGAGGCGGTCGCGACCGCGCTGCCGGGCGTCGCCGAATGCGCGTGCATCGGCGTGCCGGACCCGCGTACGGGCGAGGCCGTCAAGCTGTTCGTGGTGCTGGCGCCGGACGCCGACGTGACCGAAGCGCATCTCGTCGCGCATTGCCGCGCGAGCCTGGCCGCGTACAAGGTGCCGAAGCTCGTGCGCTTCGTCGACCGGCTGCCGAAGTCGACGGTCGGCAAGATCCTGCGCCGGGAACTCAGCCGCACCGACTGATGACGGCGCCGCGACCCGCCGCGCGGCCGCGGCTGCGCGGCGCGGTGTGCGTGGAAAGCCCCGAAGGTGGCGCGCGGGCCGCTCAAGTACAATGCGGTCGGTTCGATCGACGGGGACGCGATGACCGGCTCAGATTCACTTTCCGCCCAGCCCGGGCGTGCGCTGCCGTCGCCGAGCGCGACGGTGCCGATCTCGCTCGTCAACGGTTTTCTCGCGAGCGCGGGCGTGCAGCGCGACGTGGTCGAGCGCTACCTGCGCGGCGCCGGCATTCCGATCGAGCTGCTCGGCGAGCCGCATGCGCGCGTGACGGAGGAGCAGTTCTCGACGCTGTACCGCACGCTCGCGATCGACCTCGACGACGAGATGCCCGGCATCTTCTCGCGCCCGTTGCGCGGCGGCACGCTGAAGTACCTGTGCCTGAGCCTGCTCGATGCGCGCAACCTCGAAACGGCGCTGCATCGTTTCGGGCAATTCTTCCATATCCTGCTCGACGATTTCTTCGTCGAATCGAAGCGCGACGAACTCGTCGCGCAGGTGCTGCTGCGCCCGAACGACGCCATCGGACCGATCGGCGCGCTCGGCCAGGAGCTGATGCTCAAGCTCGTGCACGGCGTGTGCTCCTGGCTGATCGGGCAGAAGATTCCGCTGCTGCAGATCGAGTTCGCGTGCCCGCGGCCGCGCCATGCGGTCGATCACCTGTACTTCTTCACCGGGGCCGTGCAGTTCGACTGCGCGCGCACGCTGATGCGCTTCAGCGCCGATTACCTCGACGCGCCGATCCGGCAGAGCAAGCGCAACCTGCGCAAGTTCCTCGCACGCGCGCCCGGCGACTGGATCTTCGAATCGTTCAGCGAACAGCTCGTGTGCCACCGGGTGCGGCAATACCTGTCGGCGGCGCTGCCGGATCTGCCCGTGATCGATCAGGCGGCCGAGCACCTGCATTGCTCGGTGCGCACGCTGAGCCGCCATCTGGCCGCCGAAGGGACGACGTTCCAGGTGCTGAAGGACGAGCTGCGGCGCGATGTCGCGATCCAGCGGCTGACCGATACGCCCGACACGATCGCAGCGATCGGCGCCGATATCGGCTTCGACGATCCGAGCGCGTTTCATCGCGCGTTCCGGCACTGGACGGGCAGTACGCCGGGGACGTATCGGCGCCGCGCGTGACGCCGGAGTGGGGCCGGGTGTCGCTGATTCGCGGTTTCACGGGTTCACGGATCGCATCCCATAACCGGCTCCTTGGCGGTATTCATGGCCGGTTTTTCAGAGGACACTCCCATAACCGGCTCCCTTTGCCGCTTCGAGCCGGGGAGACGCGCGTGCACCCGGCCGTTTTTTGGCGCGCGTTGCCGCCATTGTCGAGACGGACGGATCGGGCGCCGACGCCCGCCCGGCGGGCTTTACCGCCGCGCGCAAGGGCCGCGTGCGGCGTGCGCCGTGGCCGGTTTTGTCACCATGTGGGCCGGATATGACAATGGGAATCGGGATCCCCGGCGTTAGGATGGCCCATCGCGTCGCCCGGCACTGGCCGGTTTTGCCGTACCGGCCCCCGTGGCGCCCCTATTCACCGCCTGAATGGAACATCGACCATGAGCTATAACGCCCCCGTCAAGGACATGCTGTTCGTGCTGAAGGAACTCGCAGGCATCGACGCCGTCGCGCAGTTGCCGGGCTTCGAGGATGCGGGTGTCGACACGGCGCAGGCCGTGCTCGACGAATCCGCGAAATTCTGCGGCGAGGTGCTGGCGCCGCTGAACGTCGAAGGCGACCGCAACCCGAGCAGCTGGAAGGATGGCGTCGTGACCGCGACGCCGGGCTTCGGCGCAGCGTTCCGTCAGTTCGTCGAGGGCGGCTGGCAGGGGCTGCAGCATCCGGCCGAATACGACGGCCAGGGCCTGCCGAAGCTGATCGCGACGCCGTGCATCGAGATGCTGAACGCATCGAACCTGTCGTTCGCGTTGTGTCCGCTGCTCACCGACGGCGCGATCGAGGCGCTGCTGACGGCCGGCACCGACGAGCAGAAGCAGCGCTACGTGCCGAAGCTGATCTCCGGCGAATGGACCGGCACGATGAACCTGACCGAGCCGCAAGCCGGGTCGGATCTCGCGCTGGTGCGCTCGCGCGCGGAGCCGCAGGGCGACGGCACGTACAAGGTGTTCGGCACGAAGATCTTCATCACGTGGGGCGAGCACGACATGGCGGACAACATCGTCCACCTGGTGCTGGCGCGCACGCCGAACGCACCGGAAGGCGTGAAGGGCATTTCGCTGTTCATCGTGCCGAAGTTCATGGTCAACGAAGACGGTTCGCTCGGCGCGCGCAACGACGTGCACTGCGTGTCGATCGAGCACAAGCTCGGGATCAAGGCGAGCCCGACCGCGGTGCTGCAATACGGCGATCACGGCGGCGCGATCGGTTACCTGGTCGGCGAAGAGAATCGCGGCCTCGAATACATGTTCATCATGATGAACGCGGCGCGCTTCGGCGTCGGGATGCAGGGGATCGGCGTGGCCGACCGCGCGTACCAGAAGGCCGCCGCATTCGCGAAGGAACGCGTGCAGAGCCGCCCGGTGGACGGCTCGGCGAAGCAGTCGGTGACGATCATCCATCACCCGGACGTGCGCCGGATGCTCGGCACGATGCGTGCGCTGACCGAAGGCGCGCGCGCGCTCGCCTACGTGGCCGCCGCGCACAGCGACATGGCGCACCGCCATTCGGACGAGGCGACGCGCGCGCGTCATCAGGCGATCTACGAATATCTGGTGCCGGTCGTGAAGGGCTGGAGCACCGAGATGGTGAACGACGTGGCGAGCCTCGGCGTGCAGGTGCACGGCGGGATGGGCTTCATCGAGGAAACCGGCGCCGCGCAGTACTACCGCGACGCGCGGATCCTCGCGATCTACGAAGGCACGACCGCGATCCAGGCGAACGACCTCGTCGGCCGCAAGACGCTGCGCGACGGCGGCGCGGTCGCGAAGGCGCTGATCGCCGAGATCGGCGACACGGTCGCGGCGCTCGGCAAGCTCGACGGCGCGGCGGCCGCATCGATGAAGGCGCAACTGGAGAAGGGGGCGCGCGCGTTGTCGGCGGTGGTCGACTACGTGCTGGCGAACGCGAAACAGGACCCGAACGCGGTGTTCGCGGGCAGCGTGCCGTACCTGAAGCTCGCGGGCGTCGTGCTGTGCGGCTGGCAGATGGCGCGCGCACTGCTGGCTGCGCACGCGAACCGCGCGAGCGACGTCGCGTTCTTCGACGCGAAGATCGCGATCGCGCAATGCTATGCGGAGCACGTGCTGGTGCAGGCGGCCGGGCTCGAAGCGTCGATCGTCGGCGCGAAGGGCAACGAGAGCGTGCTCGCGTTGACGGAAGACCAGTTCTGACCGCTGACGGTCGGGACGCAGCAGGAGACAGGATTTTGACCACACAGGACTTGCTCGCGCAGTACGGCCCGCGCGAATCGATGGAATACGACGTCGTGATCGTCGGCGGCGGCCCCGCCGGGCTGTCGGCGGCGATCCG